>JAGBVY010000102.1 GCA_017630115.1 Tidjanibacter sp.
CCGATGAAGTCCAACTCGCTGGCGGGCAGCAGACCCTGCTCCACATCGTTGCCCAAGAGGTTGCAGAGGGTGCGACGGAAGTACTCGTGGCGAGGGTAGGAGAGGAAACTGCGGCTGTCGGTGAGCATACCCACAAAGCGGCTCAACAGACCTAGTAGCGAGAGAGCGTTCATCTGCTTCTCCATACCGTCTTTCTGGTCGAGGAACCACCAACCGCTACCAAACTGAATCTTGCCGGGGCCGTAGCGGCCATCTTGGAAGTTGCCGAGCATTGTGGCAATCATCTCGTTGTCGCGGGGGTTGAGGTTGTAGATTATGGTCTTGGTGAGTTTATCCTCCCTATCCAAGAGGTCGAAGAACTTCGACATATTCTTAGCCACCGTGAAGTCGCCAATAGAGTCGAAACCTGTGTCGGGGCCGAGCTGAGCGAACATACGGCTGTTGTTGTTGCGGATTGCGCCATAGTGGAACTGCTGAGTCCAACCGCTCTTGTGGTCCATAACGGCAAACTCCACCATCATTGCTGTTTTGTATTTGCGAATCTCCTCGGGAGTGAGCTGAGTGCCGCCATAAACCTTCTGGAAGAGAGCCTCCACCTCGGCGTGGGTGTAGTCCTCGGCATAGAACTCCTCAATGCCGTGGTCGGAGAGGCGACAACCAACGCTCTCGAAGAAGTCGTGGCGCACTTGCAATGCCTGCAATACGTCGTCAAACGCCCTGATTTCCACTCCACTAACCTCCGAGAGGCGGTCGATGTAGGCCTTGAAGTCGGCGGGCACCTCCACAGCCATAGCCTTGTCGGGCCTCCAAGTGGGCAACATCTTCACGCCGAAGTTGTCGGCTGCGGTCTTGATGTGGTGTTCGAGCGAGTCGATGGGGTCGTCGGTGGTGCATACAGTCTCTACGTTGTAGTGTAACATCAGTCCGCGAGCGGTGCGCTCGGGGGTCTGCAACATTGCTGTGCAATGGTCGTATATCTCGCGTGCGGTGGTGGGGTTCAGAAGTTTATCCACACCGAAAGCGGTTTTCAGCTCCAAGTGAGTCCAGTGGTAGAGGGGGTTACGCATTGTGTAGGGTACGGTCTCGGCCCACTTCTCAAACTTCTCCCAGTCGGAAGTATCTTTGCCGGTGCAGTAACGCTCATCGACACCATTTGTACGCATAGCTCTCCACTTGTAGTGGTCGCCTTCGAGCCAGATGCGCGAGAGGTTCTCGAACTTATGGTCGGAGGCTACATACTCGGGGATAAGGTGGCAGTGGTAGTCAATGATGGGCATTTTGGCAGCGTGCTCGTGGTAGAGTCGTTGAGCTGTCTCGGTCTGCAACAAGAAGTTCTCGTCGTTAAATGCTTTCATAGTTGTAAGGTTTTATGTTGTTAGTATTTTTTGATGCAATTTTCGACCCATAAAAATAACATTTTTTCTTCGAAATACAAAGTATTTCGCCCACTGAGTTGCGACAAATTTTACGTTCCGTCAGCTTTGCCGTATATAATTGCACATCCTTGTGCCCAAAAAAGACGGAGGGCCGCCCAAATGGGCAGCCCTCCGAAGTAGATGATTGTAGTAACTATTGGTTAGTTCTCGTAGTACTCGATAGCGTAGAAACGCAGACCACCCGAAGGATAGATATAGACGGTCTGGTTGTTGGCCTCGATGTCGAACTCAATCCAAGTGGGGGTTGCGTGGCCACCAGCCTGCTCCTGAACAGTGCCGTCCTCGCCAACCTGTACTTTTACAACGCGAGAGAGGTCTTCCGAGCCGGTGCAACCAACTTTCACTTTTACAGTACCATTGCCGGGAGCGGTGAACGAGAAGCAACGTATGGTGGTCGAGCCGCCGCCATTGGGTTGGAGGTAGTTACCAACTTCCTCGTTCAGATAGCCACGAATATTCTTGCCACCTGCAACAACCCTCAGACCATCAACGGTAACATCCATATCGGTCGAACCATCGCTACCCAGAGGTGCGAGCCAATCGAATACCTGGCTCTCCCAAATCTCGTCGGAGAAGTTCCAGATGTACTCAGCTTTGGTAGCCTCAACGTAGGTGTACTCAATCTTGTAGAACCTCAGACCATTGCCCTCGGGGAAGATATATACAACGTCACCTGCGGTGGTGATGTCAATATCGAACTCCGAAACGGTGTGGTCAACGTTGCTAGGAGTACCACCGGGGTTGGACTGCTTGGTGCTCTCGTCGCCTGCCTCGGCAGTACCGGTCATAACCGATACCATACGGGTGAGGTCTTCCGAGCTACCGGTGTTGCTACTCCAAACTTTCAGCGTACCACTTGCGGGCGCGGTGAAGATGAACGAACGGTTGGTGCCAAGAGGAGCCTTAGCGCCGCCACCCATCTGAACGTAGTTGGCGCCAGCCTTAATCTTCTGACCACCTGCGAGTACCCTCAGACCATCAACAGTTACATCGGCTGTGGTGTTGTCGCTTGTACCAATCTCTGTAAGAGCGTTGGCCCATACCTCAGACGAGAAGTCCCAAGTGAGGGTCTTTTCGCCACCCACAACAACCTTATTTACTTGGAGGGTAGCTACGCCAGCCTCCGAGCGGAGCCACTTGCTCGATGTTGCAACAGGAACAGCAACAACCGAGAGGTCGTACTCGCCAACTGCCAAAGCAGCAACCGAGGCTGCGTCGATAGTGAACGAAAGAGTGGTCTGCTCGGTGGTAGTACCACGCCAAGTAACCTCATAGTGGTCGGCGTTCTCAATGGCTGCCCACGAAGCGGTAACGGCCATCTCGGTACCCTCATCAACCTTGCGGTTGTCGAAAGCCACAGCAGGGGTTTTCAGAGCAGTAGCGGTAGCATCGGCGGTCAAATCCTTGGTCCACTCAATAGATTTGAGTGTCACGCCACCTGCTGCCATAACGTAGATGTTGTTGTCACCACTAAGGTCGCCCAAGAGCACCTTGTGGGGCTCGCCATCGGCCAAGAGAGTGTAGCGGTCGCCACCAGCCAATACTTGAACGCCCTCAACACCATTTGCGCCTTCGGCAGTAACAACTACTGCACCATAGCCATTGGTGAGGATGCCCACAGCACCGTGGGTAGGAACGCCCTCTGCATCAACCATACCTGCCTCGGCAAAGTAGATACCCTCGCCCAAAACAACCACGCTGGGAGCTTCGGCCGAAGCGTAGATGCGTGCGTTGCCAATGATGGTGGTCTTAGCAAGCTCCTCGCCGTCGTAAACCTTCTTGTCGGTGAAGTTCCAAACGTAAGGCTCCGAAACAACCTCCAAATCGGTTGCTCTCACGGGAGGCTCAGGAATAGCAGCATTCCACCAACGGGGGTCACCAGCCTGCTTAGCGGCGATGTCGCTGGTGTTGTTCAGGTAGAACTTACCGGCACCAGAGCTCTGGCAGGGATCCACCTCCAAGATTACGCCACCGCCATTCAGGACAGCGTCGGTGAGGATAGTACCACCAGTAGCGGTATCCTTACCATCGGTAGCCTCGGTGATAGCCTCGCCAGTACCGATAACGTTAGCAGCACTTACCAAGAAGGCAGGGCCAACATTGTAGTAGTAGTTGCCCTCACATACGGGAGCGTAGTTCTGGGTGGAGTTACGAGCCAAGCGTACAAACTCTGCGCCTGCGGGCTCGGTGTCGCTATACATATTCAAAAATACGTTCTTCTTGCTAACAACCTTCTTAGCCTCGGTACCAACCATAACGTGGAATACGCCATTGTTGTTGGAACTAGTAGCGGTCGTGCAAACGAAGTTGAAAGTACAGTTCGATACTTCAACGTCGCCTACGGTCTGGCTATTATCAACGCCCAGACGCAAGAATGTACGAGCGCAAGCATAGAATGTAGAGTTCTTCACAACAATCGAGGGGTTGTGGCCGCCACGGAAGTCGATGAAGTCGCCACCAACACTACCGGTGGGGTTGATGTCGTGGGCATAGACGCCGTTGATAAGGAAAGTACCAACGCCGGCACCTGCACCGCTCGAACTATAAAGACCCTTGGTGTAGCCAAATACCTCCGAGTTGATAAGCTCAAAGCCGGCCATACCAACTTTGTTGGTAACGATGTGGCCCTTAGTCTCAGCGCCAGCAACAGCATACACAGCACCGTCGAGAACTACATCCTCCAAGTGAACGAAGGTGTCGGCAGTTGCGGGCTGGATGTCCAAACCTGTGATAACGGGTTTTTTACCATCGTTGGTGGTCTCACCATAGAGGTAGAAGTTGCAGCTAATGGCAGCCACAGTCGAGAGGTCGTATGCCACGCCGTCGTTGTAGGCAAGGTGGATTTTCACGTCGCCAGTAGCGCCGGTGATTGCGTTTACAAGACCATCAACGGTGTTTACATAGTTGGCATCCTCGGTGGAAGGACGAGTCCAAGCGGTCACACTACCACGCTGGCAAGCCTTGCCGTAGATAAGTGTGAATTTGTAGTCGGTGCAAGGCTCCAAGCCCTCAACCTTAATGGTGCGAGCTGCAATAATCTCAGTCGAGAGGGGAGTATCGACGCTCTTCTTGCTATTGTCCGATACGGGAGTAGCACGCAGAGTGGTCAGGTCGGCTGCATCCTCACCCTCGCTCCAACTAATAGTCACGCTGTTGGAGGTGCGCTCCAAAACGCTCAGCTTGAACGACGAGCGAACTGCCGAAGTGGCAAAAGCCTCCTCCAAAACAGCCCAGTGAGAATCCTCAACATTGGTGGCGTGACCTTTCACGCGCACGAAGTAGCTCTTATCAACCTCCAAGCCCGAAACGGTGTGAGGAACCTCAGTGATGTTGGTCTCGGTCTTAAAAGGCTCGGTAGCGTCGAAATCGGGTGCTACGGCCACCTCCTCGCCCTCCTCATTGGTGGTAGTCTGGGTGGACTCATAGACCTCAACAGTGTAGAATTCAGTGCCTTTCATCACATCCCAAGTAAGCTCAACGTCTGTACCTACGGATGCAACGATTTCTGCTTCGAGGTTGGTGGGGGTAAGACAGCGATTCAGAGCGATGCCATCTATCACCTCTGCTGGCTCGGGAGTACAACCTACCACAGCCAAAGCAGCCGAAGCAATCAGTGCGATATTCTTAATAAACTTTTTCATATCTATTCTTTGTAATTTACAAGTAGGTATATTGCTTGTTCTCTTGCAGCCGAATTAGTAGCCAAAGTCGTTTACAAGCGAACCCTGCGAGTTGATGATAGTAGCATCGAAGATAGGCCAGTACATATGGGTATTGGGGTTGGCTGTATAGACTGTCGAAGCCCTCTCTTCGGTCTGGCCCTCGGAGTCTTTGGTGATGTAGCCACCCTTCTTAATCCACTCCTCGCCCTCGGGAGCAACGCGCTCGCCATTCATTCCGTAGAACTCCAAGCCCTCGGCGGTCTCGCGATACCAAACGTCACCCTCGGAATTGAGGTAGGCGTAGTTGCCGCTAACGCTCTTCAAGTCACGGTAGTTCTGAATCGACTCGTCGAGTTTGTCTTTGAGCATATTCCAGCGGATAAGGTCGCCCTTACGCAAGAACTCGCCCACAAACTCCAACTTGCGCTCCTCTACAATAGCGTCAAACATCTTCTTTTTGCTATTGAGTGCAGCAACGTAGCTCTCAGCCTCAGCGCCAGTAGCTCTCTTGCGTACCTCTTTCAGGTAGCCCTGAGCGGTGCTAAGCTGTTCAAGCTCGTTGGCAACCTCGGCAGCCATCAGAAGGATGTCCGAGTAGCGCATAACAATAGGTTTGATACCGTCGTCGTTGCCACCGGTGTAGGGAGCTTTCTCCATCCACTGGAAGCGATATTTGCCAAAGTACCAGTTCTCGATGTTGGCGGGCTCAACAACGCCGTCTTTCTCATACTTGAAGTTTACGCACGAGAGGTCACGACGCTGGTCCTCTTTCTTGTAGTCAAAATAGAGCGAGGGAGCGGGGCCTACCGTACCAGCACGGTTCGAACCGCTGATGTTGGTGCGGACAGCGAAGGTGTAGTTCCAGCGGCCACGCGAGTCGCTAAATGGAATCACAAACAGGGTCTCCTTACCTGCGGTGAGGTCGAAGTTGTTGAAATCCCTCCACAACTGCTCGTAGTTGCCGTAGAGCGATGCCGAATTGCTGGCAATAACCTCTTGGAGTTTTTCAAGCACCTTGGGGTAGAGTACCTCTTTCGAAAGTTCAGCGTCGCTCGACAGGCGGATGCTACCTGCGTCGCCAGTACCTACTGCGCCATCCTCAGGACGGAGTGCGTAGCCCGAAGCAGCCAAAGCGATACGAGCATACAGACCGTGAGCAAAGGCTTTATTTACGCGGTCGGTAGTCATAGTAGCTGCGGTGGTTGCGGGCCAAGGCAGATAGCCGGCAGCCTCGTCCAAGTCGGCCAGAATCTGTTTGTAGATAACATCGCGGTCGCTCTTGGGCAGGTAGATAGTCTCCGAAGTGATGGGCGCAAAACGTGCGGGAACATCGCCCCAAGCTTTCAGCAGCTCGTAGTAGAGGAAAGCCCTCAGAGTGAGCGACTCACCAAGCAGGTAGGCCATATCGGCTTTGTTCTCAATGTCGCCATATTTGCGCAAGCCGTTGATACAGATGTTAGCGCGCTCAATGCCGGCATAAATCTCGTTGTAGGGACCGTTGTCGAGGTTGAGCTGCGAGTTGTTGGTCTTAATATCGTAGGTAGCAATCTCCGACTTAGCGTCGATGGTGGTCGAAACGTACCACTCGATGTCGGTATTGAAACCATACCAAGGAAGGAACCTACCACGATAGTTGTTGGTGTGACCAAAGGTTTCCGAGATGGAGAAGACGTTGTACTCGGCCAGAGTGTAGTTCGAGAAGACTACCGTCTCATCAAAAGCCGACTTGGTCTCGCTATCGAGGAAGTCATCGCCGCACGAATAGAGCGATGCGGCAAGTGCAATCATAAGTATATATGCAAATTTTTTCATAGCTTTCATCTTCGTTTAGAGGTTAGAAAGTGAGGTTCACACCAAATACAACACCCCTGCTCTTAGGATAAGCCGAGTAATCGACGCCGGGAGTAAGAGGAGTAGCACGACGAGTATCTACCTCTGGGTCGTAGCCAGAATAGTTGGTCAGGAGCCAAAGGTTGGTGCCCGAAACGTAAAGACGCAGATTGTCAATGCCAATCTTCTTGGTCAATCTTTCGGGGAAGGTGTAGCCGATGGTGGCACTCGACAGACGCAAGAACGAACCATCCTCAACGGCTGCGTCGCTAAATACGGCGTTGCCAATGAAGGGCGAACCGGTCTTACCCTCGTTCAGAGCTGCCAAAGCCTCGGGGTCGGTAATAAACTCACCAGTAGTCCAATCGATGTTGGTCCAGCGCTGGTCGGTTGACATCGACGAGAGCAGGTTGCGATTGTTGTACTTACGAGTCGAAGTAAACTCAATCGAGTTTGCATTGTAAATCTGGTTGCCAAATACAGCGTTGAAGTTGGCCGAGAAGTCGAAGTTACCAATGTAACCCGAGATGATAAGACCGCCTGTCCAATCTGCCAAAGCGTTGCCAATGATGGTCTTATCGGCTACGGTCAGTTTGCCGTCGCCCTCCATACCAATTACATTGCCCTCCTCGTCGAGTACCTCAACAGTGGGCTGATCTTTATACTTGCGAGCACCGGGCATCAGGTAGGTCGAACCGATGATGTCGGAGCAATCAACAACACCCTCTTTGAGTACCCACTTGCCATTGACGTAGTTGAAGTCGTCGGCGGTGTAGAAGCCGTCGCTGATGTAGCCATACATATTGCCCAAGGGCTGGCCAACCTCAACAACATAGTCGGTACCAATCTCGGTAGAAGCCCAAGTACTCTGCGACTCGATGCGGTCCAAGCCACCCAGAGTAACAACCTTGTTGCGGTTGTAGGAGGCGTTAGCCGAGAGAGTCAGACCTGCGTTCTTGGTCTGGAAGATGGTCAGGTTTAGAGTAGCCTCGAAACCTTCGTTCTGGGTCTCACCCATATTGCGATACTGGTTGGCATAACCACTACCTGCGGTGGGGAACTGAATCAGAAGGTCTTTGGTGTTGTTCTTGTAAACCTCAAACGAACCACTCACCTTACCTCCGCCAAACGAGAAGTCCAAACCGAGGTTGTGCGAAATGGTGGTCTCCCACTTCAAGTCGGGGTTGGGCATTGTGGTGCCTGCCGACCAGTAGGTTACGCCCTGCGAAATCCAAGAGGTAGCGTTGGCCTTGAAGGTCTGGGTAGTCTGGCCGCTGGGGATATTGTTGTTACCTGCTGTACCGTAGCTATAACGGAGTTTGAGGTTGTCGAGAATATCAATATCTTTCAGGCCACCAATCTCCGACAGACGAAGCGCAGCAGCGGCCGAGGGGAAGTAACCCCAACGATTTGCGCCCAAGAACTTCGACGAACCGTCGGCACGCATAGTTGCCGAAACGGAGAAGATGTCGTTCCAGTCGTAGTTTACGCGACCAAAGAACGAGAGGAGTTTATCGTCGGGATTGTAGTAGTTGTTAGCCGAGATAGCAGTACCCGAAGCCATAAAGTTCCAAGCCATATCTGCATCGAAGAAGGTGGGAAGGCCCTCAACCCAAGCAGTCATAGTGTTGGAAGTGGTGTGGAGGTACTCCTGACCTACCAGCACGTCGAGTTTGCTGTTCTCCCAATCAAACGCCTCACCAATATTGTAGTGGATGGTGTTGGTGTTGCGGAGTTTGGTGCGGTCGTAGTCTTTCAACTGAGTTGCGGGCTGACCTTTCAGAGTGGCGTTGTTGTTAACATAGTAAGTAGTCAGACCATAGAAACGGTTGTCGGTCTGAGTGTAGCTATCCAAACCACCATCTACTTTCAGTGTGAGGCCCTTGGCGAGTTTGAGCGAAATAGCACCATTGATGTTCCAGTTCTGACGATTGCGCTTCGAATCGTTGTCGGCAACCGAGAGCATTGGGGGAGCGTTGTCGCCATAGTCCTCTTCGAGGTCGCTCGACTCAACCGAGCTATCCAGAGGAATGGGGGTGTAGCCGATGGCGTGTTTCAGACGACCATTACCCGAGGTCGAACCGCTATCGTTTACAGAGTTGGCACCACTACCGCGCACGTTGGTATCCGAGAAACGTACTTGGAAGTCAAACGAAACTTTCTTGTTGGGTTTGAATTTGGTTTTCAGGTTGAGGTTGTCACGAGTGTAGCTCGAACCCTTCATAATGGCATTGTCGCCCATATGCGAGTAGCTGGCTGTCCAGTTGTAGGTGTCGCTACCGCCCGAGAGCGAAATGTTGTGGTTGCTGGTCGAACCTTGGTTGCCAAATACCTGAGCTACATAGTCGTTTTTGGGCTGACTTGCGTAGAGGTCGATGTCGCAGAACTGGCCGAAGATAGGCTCGTAGGCGCTCTCTACCTGATTGCGAATCATTGCCAACTCATACTGCAACTTCACAAACTCCTCGGTGTCGAGGGTTACAAGAGCATCTTTGTTGGCGATGGTTTTGATACCGGTGTAGCCGTTGTAGTTTACAGTCAGGCGACCCTCCTTACCGCTCTTGGTGGTAACGATGATTACACCGTTTGCACCACGCGAACCGTAGATTGCGGTCGAGAATGCATCTTTCAGCACGTCGATGCTCTGGATGTCGCTCGAAGGAATGTCGTTGATGCTCTCAACGGGGAAACCATCGACGATGTACAAAGGCGACGAATCCTGAGTAATGGAGCCGCCACCACGCACACGGATTTTGATGTCGGCGTCGGGGTCACCCTCAGTGGTGGTAACCTGCACACCTGCCATCTTACCCGACAGTGCCTCCGACACGCTCGTCACGGGCTGCGAAGCGAGGGTCTCGGAATCCACCGACGAAACCGAACCGATAAGGTCCTTGCGTTGGATTGTTGCATAACCAACGACTACCACATCCTCCATAACCTCTGCGTCACTTTCGAGAGTGATTTCGAAGTAGGTGCGGTTGCCGATGGCTACCGTCTGGTCTTTCATACCGAGGTAGGAGAAGACCAATTTTTGCTGCGGTGCGTTCTGGACGTCGAGGCTCCACTCGCCGGTAACACTTGTAGATGTACCGTTGGTAGTACCTTCGACAACAACCGATGCGCCAATAATAGGCTCACCGGCTGAGTCCTTAACAATACCGCTAACCTTCTGAGCTTCTGCTACAAAAGCAAAGCTCAAACCCAGTAGTAACAGGGTAAACTTCTTGGTAAAGTTTTTCATGGTTTTTTTGGTTAATGTTAATGAAGTAAGTAGATTTATATTTGTTGTGTTTTCCGCATTTAGGTGGCTAACAATGTGAGAAAGCCATACGGTGAAATTGATGTAAGGTTGGTTTTGTTAGGATTTCGATTGGTTGTTTAGAGGTTTATTAACGCAAATTTAACATTAAATTTCTAAATATCAAAGATATTTTTGCTCTAAAATAGTTGGTTGTCACTATTTTCCTCGTGATGTGCAAATTTCGTGTAGATACTCTTCGAGTATAGAGTAGCCGTTTGGGCCTATTTTTGCCCCGTCGGAACAATCTTTGGGATTGAGCCCTTTGCGTCGTTCCCACCTATCAGGAAGGCCGTCGCCGTCGCTATCTTTGGCGGGGCGTTTGCCTTTGAGCTTGGGCCAACCGCCCACTTCATCCTGCGAGTTTATAATCGAGCCTCCTTTGGTAAATACCTCTGCGAGTATTCTTAGGTCGGTTTTGTCCTCCGGCTTAGCACCTACGCCAGCGTCGGAGAGTAGGTCGAGGTGGGCCACATAGGGCATTTGACCCCACATCTTGCGTGGGACGGCCATTTCTATATCCTCTCTTGTTGCACTGCCCTGAATATCAACGCCCTGCCAGTTGTCGTTGTTGATTTCATCGTTGCCCTCCACAATGTTGCCAGAGATGTGGTAGTGGCCATTGGAGGCTTGGGGTTTGGGATAGATGGACGATTGGAGAAACTCGCCTGAGTCTTTGGTGTCGGGGCCGGGGATGAAGAGGTTGTTGCAGACAATCCACCAGCCCTCCTCGCCACCATAGCAGGCCTTGTCGCGCCAGTTGTAGATTGTGTTGTTGTAGAGTTCCACAGTTCCACGATAGAGCAACAAATCCTTGCCCCAATAGAGGAAGGGGTGGTCGAGTCGTGGGTTGCGTGAGGTGTGGTGGGCCAAGAGGTTGTGGTGGAATGTGGCGTTGCGTCCACCCCAAATGCCACCATAGCCGTGGTTGCCCTTTTTGTGGGTAGAGGAGTTGAGGCTTTCGGCAATAAGACAGTATTGCATCGTAAAGTTGCGGTTGCCGTAGCACGAGGCGCACTCATCCACACTCCAACTCACCGAGCAGTGGTCCACTATCGCCCCTGTGCATTTTCTAAATTCGAGCGCATCCTCTTGTGTGCGGGTCTTGTCGCCCAGACGGAAGCGCAGGTGGCGCACAATTATGTTGTCGGCCTCAAAACGGGTGTCGTGTCCTGCAATGCACACACCCTCACCCGGTGCGCTCTCGCCGGCCAACGTAAAGTTGCCCTCGGTGACGTGGAGCATACTCTCCAAGTGGATTGTGCCCGCAACGTCGAAGAGAATCATACGAGGCCCCTTTTGGTTTAGAGCCCAACGAAGTGTGCCCTCCGAGCCGTCGTCGGTTAGTTTGGTCACTTTCAACACTTTGCCTCCGCGTCCGCCTGTTGTCCACATACCGCCTCCCTCGGCTCCGGGGAAGGCAGGTACGGCACCCTCGGTTGGTGGGGCGAGGTAGTCGATGTTGTGGAGTGCTTCATACTCCATAGAGGCCCAGATGAATGGGCCCACGCCTTTGCAGTCGTTCTCTATTATAGGCTCGGAGAGGTAGTAGGCAAAATCGCCCATACGATTTTGCTTTCCGCCCAATCCTCCCACAGCGCAACAATCTATCATTGAGATTGTTCCGTCGGGATTCTCCCTCATAAAGCGTTCTACGAATTTTTCGTAAAGCTGTGCGCCCTTTTTGCGGTACTCTCGGGGCAGGTAGCCCTGACGAGAGGCTTTGAGCATTGCGTAGGTGAGCATAATAGAGCCTGTGCTCTCCTCGTAATTGCCTTCGCGGGTGGGGCAGTCCATCACCTGATACCACATACCGCTCTCGGGGTCGGCAAAGCTGTCGATGGTGGTGTAGATGTGATTGAGTAGGCCGATGAGTTTTTCTCGTCCGGCAGTCTTGGCGGGCATATAGTCGAGTACCTCCACAAGGGCCACAGTGTACCAACCCATAGCCCTAAGCCAAGCGTGTTGGCTCTGACCAGTGGTGGGGTCACACCAGAACATCTGCTTCGAGGAGTCCCACGCGTGGCGGAAGAGCCCTGTTGCGGGGTCGTAGGTGCGCTCGGCAACAAGCACAAACTGCCTTACGATGTCCTCCCAACCGTGCAGAGCCTCCTCCTTGGTGGCGTAGCGTCTGAGGTATTCGGCCTTGAATGGCTCGGCCATATAGAGTCCGTCAAGCCACATCTGGTTGGGGTAGGCCTTCTTGTGCCAATAACCACCCTCAGGTGTGCGAGGTTGCTCTTGAAGTTGCCTCCACATTAGCCCCATAGCTGTGCGGTAGCGCTCCTCGGCTGTTAGGTCGTAGGCACGATAGAGCAACCTGCCGGGGCAGATGTGGTCGAGGTTGTAGTTGGAGAGTTTGTAGGTAAGGATAGCCTCTCCACTTGGCTCAACCATACGATCCAACCACGAGAGTGCATACTGGGTGTAGCTATCCATCTGGTAGCGCTCGCCGGCGTCCATAATAGCCAATAGCTCCAAACCGGTTGTGTAGTTCCACTTGGGTTTGGCCACATTGTCCATTGTTATGGCGTCGGGTATGCGGCTCATTTCGCTCTCCACCATTCTCATTGAGAGTGGCTTCTCGCCTCTAATTTTTGGGACGGGGCGCTCTTGGCTGTGGGCCACAAGCGGACTCAGTAGCACAAGTGTGAGCAGTAGGGTAGAAAGTCGTTTCATAGTAGATTAGTGTACGGGGGTGTATTCGAGGCTGGGAACGGCTGTTTGGAGCCTCCATTCGTTGGCTTTTTTAGCAGAGAGCTTCTTGGCCCATTTTACTCTTTCAGAGGAGTTTGCGCCCTCGCCTGTGGAGCCATATTCGGCATAGCGAGTGCTCTTTTCGGCCTCGGGTTTTTTCCAGTTGTGCCAACCCTCGGGGCGGATGTGACCACCCATCTGGCAGTCTATAAAGTATGTCTGGGCGTAGATTCTCCAAGGCCTTCCCAAATAGCATTTGGTCACTCCCTCGGCAGCTGTAAGCTTGCAACCCAAGAAGGTGAAACCACGCTCCTGAGATTTGCAAGTTGAGGCAGCTGTTATGTAGGAGTCTTTCTTGGAGTGGATGGTGCAAGAGATGAAGTCTGCTCGGCCCGAACCGAAGATAAAGTCGGTTGTACCCTCAATGTAGCAATTCTCAAAGAAACAGTTGATGTTCTGGCTAACTTCTTCGCCGTCGCGGTTGCCTACACCATAGATGTAGAGTGTGTCTTGGTTGCCCAGCAGACGGCAGTTGCGATATATCTGAGTGCCTGTGCCAACTGTTTGGAGTGCCACAGCCTGACCCACCTCACCTGCGCTGTTTTCTATCGTTATGTTCTCCATAACTATATGACGGCCACAGTTGTAGAGGGTTGCGGTGCCCGAAGTGCCGAGTTCTACACCGTTGGGCCCGAGGTCGCGTGCACCGTCACCCCAACTGATGACTACCTCGCCTTCGCCCACAAACTCAACGCTCTGCTTGGTGTAGGGGATAACAATTTTTTCGCGATAGACTCCCTCGCGGATAAGCACCCTGAGGGGTTTCTCTTTGCCTTTGTAGAAGTTGGGCAATGCCTCTATGGCCTCGCCGATAGTGAAGAAGTCGCCACTACCATCTTTGGCTACTACAAAATCCCAGTAGCGGATGTGTTTGCCCAATTCGGGAATGACTCGTTCAATCTCTTGGCAAATCATCTTAGCCACAATGCGTGCGCCTGCCGTAACGAAGTGGGTGTTGTCGTTCTTGCCCTCTGGGAAGGCGGGATAGAGATAGGGTGGAAGGTTCATAAAATACTTCTGCGAGCCCTCATCGCCCAGAGGAGTGAGCCAGTCGCGTGTGAGCTTTTCGGCGTCAATGAAGAGTACTCCTGTGCGTTCGGCAACTGCGTGACACTCTTTCAGATAGTCGCCGTGGGAGTCGGCCAAAATGCCCTGCTTCCACCAACGTCGGCATACCTGAGTCAGAAGTACGGGAGTGGCTCCTTTGATGCGAGTAATCTCAATGAATCGTTCCAGATTGCGACCATATTGTTCGGGCGTAGTAAAACGCACCGTGTCGCTCTCTTTGGTGTCGTTGTGACCAAACTCAATAAATACATAGTCGCCGGGTTTCATACGCTCCTCCACCTTTGCCCAGTGGCCGAGTGTGACAAACGATTTGGTGCTACGACCATTGACAGCGTGATTCTCTACAACTACCTCCGAAGGATTGAAGAAGGGTTGAAGAACGTGGCCCCAACCCCTTTCGGGCGAGCCTTTTGAGATGTCTTTTGTTGCAGCTGTTGAGTCGCCACATACAAAAACTGTTGTCTGTGCTTTGCCTGCCAAAGTCAGCGAAGCCAGAAGTACTAATAGTAAATTGAGTCGTTTCATTTGAAGGTTAGTCTATTAAAATTAATGGGGTAGGGTTGCCCCATTGATGGTTGGTCTATTGGAGTTTTTTGTAAATGCCGCTCTTAACTTGCTCTGCTACAACCTCTTTAACCAAGTAGTGGAGGTAAATTTCGAGGTTGGTGTAGCGCCCGTCGCTGTCGAGTGTGTAGAGGTTGCCGTCGCCTTTGTTGGCTTTATTGAGGCCAAACTCTTGTTCCCAAGCGTCGGGAATGCCGTCACCGTCGCTATCGGTGCGCGAGGCAATCTCGTCGCTTGTGGCTGCTAGGGTGGGCCAACCGCCTGCATCGAGGTGGGAGTCGATAATGCCGTTTTTCGACCCCTTCGAACCTTTTGTTGAGGCTGTGCCTGTGCGAGCCTCCTCTGCAATGCGCTTGTCGGTGGCATCGCGCATAAGCGAACAACCAGCCCAACCTACAACCTGTTCAAAGGCTTTTGTGGCTGAGTGAGTGGTGGTATAGCAGGGGGTTGTGTCGTCGGCTGCAATGGGTAGCAGGGTGTAGCTCTGCCACGAGGAGGCGTTGCTAATGCCGTTGCCGTCGTGGAGATAGACACCGCTCCAATTGTTCTCGTTGATGGCAGTGGCGTAGTCGCCCTCGTGGTAGTTGCCGCTCAGATACATAGTGCCGTAGCCAACATCCTTGCCGTCGTATTTGCCATAGGCATCTACAAAGTAGTTGCGCTTGGCCGATGCAGGACCGGGTTTGTAGTAGTTGCCAACGATGTTCCACCAGCCGCCCTCGCCACCATAGGTGGAGTTGCCGCCCCAGTTGTAGATTACGTTGTTGCGATAATCGACGTGGCCTCGGTGGGTTGTGAGGTATTTGTCATAGACATTGGGGTGGTCAATGCGGGCATTGCGCGAATCGTTGTGAGCCAACAGATTGTGGTGGAATGAGGCATTCTTGCCGCCCCAGATGCCGCCATAGCCGTGAGCCCCCTTAGAGTGACCCGCATTTTTCAGCGCCTCGTAAATCATACACCATTGCATCGTGAAGTTTTGGTTGGCGTAGAACGACGAACACTCGTCTATGCTCCAACTCATCGTGCAGTGGTCGAGTATGATGTTGCGGTGGTAGCGACCCCATATAGCGTCTTCCTGCGAGGTGTCTTCGTTGCCCATACGGAAGCGCACAAAGCGGATGATGACGTTGTCTGTGTCGATATTTACGGTGCGACCTGCAATGCAAATGCCATCGCCCGGGGCTGTCTGGCCCGCAATCGTAAGGTCGCCATTTTTGATGCGTAGGGTGCTTTTCAGATAGATTGTGCCTGCCACATCGAAGACAATGGTGCGAGGGCCGCTCTTGCCAATGGCCTCACGCAACGAGCCGGCACCGCTGTCGTTGAGGTTGGTAACGTGATAGACTGCGCCCCCACGACCGCCAGTGGTGTACATACCGCCACCCTCAGCGCCAGGGAAGGCTCTCGCAACGCCATCGTTTTCATTTTCAGGCAGTCCCCAACGGCTGTTGTCGCCCGAGGTTGTGCCTCCACCGCCGCCACCTGTCGAGGGGTCGTCGCCACCTATATTGACGCTTGTATAGGCCGACATCCACGCTGTGAATGTGCCCTTCGTGGTGGTCGAGTTGGCCCTGACGGCAAAGAAGTACTCCTTGCCCTCGCTGAGCCCTGTGACTGTGGTCGTTGTAAGCTCCGTATCTTCGGTGACGTAGAGTTTGCCGTCGCTATCTTTGTATTTGTAGGTGTAGCCTGTTGCCCCTTTTACAGCCTGCCACTCGAAAGTCAGGGAGGTGGTGGTGCTACTAGTGAGCGTCAGCCCTTCGGGTGCGACGAGCTTTTCGGGCTCTTGGGTATGCTCCTCGTCGCTATCGGGCGTACAGCCCACAGCCCAGAGTAGGCTGCCGAGCAGGAGTGTCCATAAAAATTTCTTTTTCATCCTTATCGCAAACTACTTGATGATTACTTCTGCTTTGGCTTTGTCGCCGATGGTGTATTTCTGACTCAGGCAGTCGGAATCGATTACGATAGCCTTGTTGCGACTACCTGTCACTACCAATCCGCTCTCTTCGGGGCAGACAAAATCGGCCACCGAAACATTCTTGGCGTTGTTGATTTTCAGGGCAGCACCCTTGCGAGGAACTATCGTCACGTTGCTGAGCGTAACGTTGGTCGATTCGTTAATCTCGGCGCCCACCTCAGCCTCGATGGTGGTGTTCGATACGCTGACGTTCTCCACATTCATCTCGGGCAGACCATTGAAGAGCATTGCTCTGCGAGCCGAGCGACATACTACGTTATTGACGCTGATGTTGCGGAACTGGGGAGTGGTCTCGTCCACGGGCTTGAAGGCCATATCGGTTGTGAGGTTGCCGTCGCCATCCTCCAAAGCCTCCAATGCCGACTTGCCGCCATAGAAGAGGTCGAAGAGCAGAGCTTCGGTTGCGATGTCGTTCATAACGATGTTCTCGATGGTGATGTTCTCCACCACGCCGCCACGACCACGAGTACTCTTGAAGCGCAAACCTACATCGGTACCCGAGAAGCGGCAGTTGCGTACCAAAACGTTCTTTACACCGCCCGACATCTCGCTACCAACAACAAAACCGCCGTGACCGTGATAGCAGGTGCAGTTCTCCACAATGACGTTCTCTGAGGGTATGCCACGCTTGCGACCATCCTCGTCTTTGCCGCTCTTGATGCAGATTGCATCGTCGCCTGCGTCAATCCAGCTGTTGGTCAGTACAACATTCTTACACGATTCGATGTCGATGCCGTCGCCATTCTGTGCATACCAAGGACAACGAATTGCAATATCATTCACAGTCAGGTCTTTGCACATAACGGTGTGGATGTTCCAGCAGGGCGAGTTCTGGAATACAGGGCCTTCGAGCAACACTCGCTCGCAATCCTTGAAATTGACCATCACAGGCCTTAGGAAGTCGCGTATGCTCTCGAAATCCTCTTTCGTTACGGCCCAACGGGCAATGTTCTGGTCGGCATCGCCTGCACCCTTCTTGAAGTTCTCGGTAGGATACCAAGTGTTCTTGTCGGAGGAGAGCACACCGCCACTCTTGATGATTTTATTCCAGTCGGAGGGGGCAATTTTGCTCTTCTTGACTGCCCTCCAAGGTGCACCCTGACCATCGATTATACCCTTGCCCGTTACGGCAACATCGTGTTTGCCAAATGCCGACAATAGAGGCTGACAACGGTAGGTGTCGCGGCCCTCAAAGATGGTTGCAATGACGGGGTAGAGGTCGCGGTCGGCGCTGAATACTATTATGGCGTCGTCGTCAAGATGAAGTTCGGTGTGGTTTTCCAGTACGATTGGGCCGGTAAGCCATACGCCTGCGGGCACCTCCACACGACCACCGCCTTTTTGGGCAAGGTGCGAGAATGCTTTGGCAAAAGCCTCGGTGTTGAGTGTGACACCATCGCCTACGCCACCAAACTCCACAACCGACACACTGCGGTTTGGAATCTCTGGCAGAGCCACCTCATCCATCTCAAAGGGGAGGTTGTCGTAGAGTGCTTTGGTAGAGCTACATTGCTCCGAGCAGCAGCCCACTGCGAGTGTCGCAAAGAGCGCAATCGTTAGAGTGCGAAAGATGTGTTTCATAGGGGATAGTTTTATTTGGTTATTATTTCGTTTTGCTTGGCGAAAAGTCAAACTATTTCAAGTTACAAATATAATAATACATTTTCAATTAGAGTGTAATTCTATGTGGTATTCTGATTTTCAAATATAAATTAAATTTCCTATCTTTGCCTTTTGGTCTAAAATCAAAGTAGAAATGGCACGAATGAAAGTAGTAGTTTTTACGGGTGCGGGTGTGAGTGCCGATAGCGGTATTGCCACCTTCCGTGATAGCGACGGCTTGTGGGCCAACTATCGCATCGAGGATGTCTGCACCCCCGAGGCGTTGGCGCACAATCGTCCCCAAGTGGTGGAATTCTACAATATGCGTCGCCGTGAGGTGCTCTCGAAAGAGCCTAATGCTGGTCATAGGGCTATTGCCGAGTTGGAGCAATACTTTGATGTGACTGTCATTACGCAGAATATCGACAACCTCCACGAGAGGGCCGGTTCGAGCAATGTGCTCCACCTCCACGGCGAGGTGGTCAAACTGCGTAGCGAGCGCAATCCTGAGCTTATTGTTCCCATTGAAGGTTGGGAGCAGAAGCTCGATGAGCGTGGCCCCGACGGAGCGCTTCTGCGCCCCCATATAGTCTTTTTTGGCGAGTCGGTGCCCAATTTCGACCGAGCCACACGCATAGCAGCCGAGGCCGACCTGATGGTTGTTGTGGGCTCGTCGCTTGCGGTCTATCCGGCTGCCTCGCTGGTGCGCTATGTGCGTCCCGAAGTGCCTGTCTATTTGGTGGACCCCAATTTACCTTCGGGTCACGGCATACGCAACCTCAGGGAGTATGTGCCCCTGCGCTCGGCAGAGGGTACACCATTACTGGTGGCAAAGCTAATTGAGGAGTATGGTCAGAAATAAGAGTTGAAAATAAAATAAAAAAACAGTAAAAAGATGGAAAAACTTGTTGTAATTGCATTTGGTGGCAATGCGCTGTTGCGTAAGGGTGGCGGCGTTGATTATGCTGCTCAGAAGGAGAATGTTGCACAGATTTGTGCCACACTCGAAGGTATGACCCGCGAGGGTGCTCGTATGATTATCGGCCACGGCAACGGCCCTCAGGTGGGCAATGTGTTGCTCCAACACGAGGCTGGTCGCAAACTCTCAGGTGTGGAGGCTATGCCACTCGATTTCTGTGTGGCCGAGACTCAGGGCTCGCTTGGTTATATGATTGAGTGCGGTATGCGAAATATGATGGCCACGAAGGGTATCGAACGTGGAGTTGTGACCGTTCTGTCGCAGGTGGTTGTAGATGAGAACGACCCCGCCTTCCAGAACCCCACCAAGCCCATCGGCCCCTACTTCACTGAGGAGGAGGCCAAGGAGCTTGCAGCCACTAAGGGCGAGACTTACCACTGCGACCCCAAAGGTCGTGGCTGGCGTAAGGTTGTGGCCTCGCCCCGACCTCTGGCAGTTCACAATGTAGAGCTGGTTAAGATGTTGGCCGACGCAGGCAATGTGGTAGTTACGGTTGGTGGCGGTGGCGTACCTGTGGTGTGCCGTGGTGGCCAATGGGAGGGTCTGGAAGCTGTTATCGACAAAGATTTGGCTCTGGCAACAACTGCTGTGGCTGTGGGTGCCGACGAGTTCTACATCCTAACAGACATCGAGAAGGTGTGTCTTAATTTCAATACTCCTGAGGAGCGTCGCTTGGACCGCATCACCATCGCCGAGGCCAAACAGTACTTGGCCGAGGGTCACTTTGCCGAGGGCTCTATGGCTCCCAAAATTCGCGCTGCTGTCCACTTTGTTGAGTCGAGCGGTGGCGAGTGTATCATTACCGATGCAGCTTGTTTGGGCGATCCTGCCTGCGGTACCCGCATTGTGAAAGAATAGAGGTAAAGTTGTTAATATCAACCATATACGAACCAATGGGTAAAGAGAAAACAAAATTCAGCAAGGCTTTTTGGGTGGCCAATATGGCCGAGATGTTTGAGAGGGCGGCCTACTATGGCGTTTTTGTAGTTATCACACTATACCTTAGCAACATCCTCGGTTTTTCCGACATTGAGGCAGGTATTATCAGTGGCCTTTATGCCTCGTTGCTCTACTTTCTGCCTCCGTTTACGGGTGCTTATGCCGACAAAATTGGTTTCCGCAAGGCTATGTTGTTGGCCTTTGCGTTGCTGACAGTGGGCTATGCAGGATTGGCGCTGTTGCCAACCGGATTGGATGCAGCAGGCTTGGTGGAGTATGGCGAGCGCACCGTATTTACAGGTTTGACCACAAGTGGTTACCGCTATCTGATTGTGCCTGTGCTTGTTGTGCTTGTTATTGGAGGCTCTTTCATCAAGGGCATCATCAGTGGCAGCGTGGCCAAGGAGACCGACGAGAAGAATAGGGCGCAGGGCTTTGCCATCTTCTATGCTATGATCAACATAGGCTCCTTCTCGGGTAAATTTATTGTCGATCCGTTGCGTAGGTCGATGGGCGATAGCGGCCTCATCTATCTCAACTGGTTCTCGGTTGTGATGACTCTTTTGGCGCTGGTTGCCATCTTTATTTTCTATCGTAGCAACAACGCTCAGCCCGATAAGAGTAAGACTATGGGCGGCATCTTCCGTTCGTTTGGTAGGTTGTGCCGCAATGGTCGCTTGGTGGCTTTGATTCTGATTGCCAGTGGCTTTTGGACTGTCTATTACCAACTCTACGCCACAATGCCCAAGTATGTCATTCGTCTTGCGGGCGAGGCCAGTACGATTGGATGGTACACAATGCTCAATCCGCTGATTGTAATCCTTACGGTCAATGGACTCACGCGCCTGCTGAGCAAGCGTACAGCGCTTTTCTCAATGATGTGCGGTATGTGCATTATCCCCATTTCGGCCCTGATTATGTCGTCGGGCCACCTCTTCTCGGCCCCCATACTCGGACTCCATCCTGTGGTCTTTATGATGCTCTGCGGTATATGCGTTCAAGCGCTTGCTGAGGCTCTTATTTCGCCCCGCTATTTGGAGTATTTTTCGCTCCAAGCACCTCGTGGTGAGGAGGGTATGTACTTGGGATTTGCACAGTTGGAGTCGTTTGTATCGACTCTTGTGGGCTTTGCTATGTCGGGTTGGCTTTTGGATAAGTATTGCCCCGACCCAGCAAGGTTTGCCACCCATGAGGAGTGGCTTGCTGCCTCGGCCAATGCCCACTACATTTGGTACTACTTCGCTGCTATTGCCGCTGTGGCCGCTGTTGCGTTGGTAATCTACCAAAGAGTGGTCAAGAGGTTGGATGCGAAGAAAAACGAGAATTGATAGATAGGTCTAAGAAAAGATATTATACGTTAGACAAAGTAGATTATGCAGAAACTTACGCAAGAGCAGATGGGTCGCCTCACGGTGGAGGAGTTCAAGCGAGTGGAGAAACTGCCCGTTGTGGCCGTACTCGACAATGTGCGCTCGGCAGGCAATGTGGGTGCTTTCTTCCGCACCTCCGACGCCTTTGGTATGGGCGGTTTGGTGCTTTGTGGCATTACAGCCCGCCCCCCTCATAAGGAGGTCCACAAGACCGCTCTCGGTGCAGAACTGACGGTGGAGTGGCGTGGATTTGAGAATACGTTAGAGGCAGTGCGAGTGCTCCGCTCGGAGGGCTACACCATTGTTGCTGTTGAGCAGGTGGAAGGCTCTGTCAAATTGGGCGATTTTCTTCCCAACGTGGATGCACGCTACGCGCTTGTCTTTGGCAACGAGGTTGATGGTGTGGCGCAAGAGGTGGTTGATGAGTGTGACTTTGCGTTAGAAATACCGCAGGTGGGTACGAAACACTCTCTGAATGTGGCCGTTACTGGTGGCGTTGTCCTCTGGGAAATGTTCCGCAAGCTTGTCCGATAGACATTTTGACCAATTACAACAAAAGCGCGACAGACTCTCTGTCGCGCTAATGTTGTATGAAGTCTAAATGCTATTAGAAGCGTATGCCTGCTTTGAGCATAAAGTTGACAATGGTCCAATCATTAAAGCTGTCGTGATACTCTCCCGACCAACTATCGTAGTAGGCGCTCCACTCACTCTCCTTGTACCAGTTGAAGGATATAGCTGCAAACAAAGTACGCCCACCGGTGTACCAGTCGCAACCAATCTCGGGGGTGAAAATCACATAGGAGTCTATGCTCTGTTCATAGTTGGAGGTTTTGTTTTCGTATCGCGGTACGAGTGTGCCAATCCACAGAGCAGCGTATGGTTGGAATGGGCTTTGGGGAAATTTCTCGGCCAGAGGGTGGACTTTGCCATTGATGCGAGGTTCAAAGCCGAAGTGGTGTAGTGGGAGAATTCCAAATGGCCACCACCAACCAGCCCAGATGCCTCCACCTGCCGAGAAGAGGGGCGAGAAGCGGTATTGGGCCGAGTACTCCAAGCCGAAGATTTCATCGCCATAGTCATCGTAGCCAAGTATGATGGCTGCCGAGTGGGTGAAGTGGCCAATCTCGTGGCCGTAGGGGGTGGAGTACACTGGTTTTTCCGGCTTCTTTTCTTCCACTTTCACAACATTGGTCGTGCGCCGCACCACTCCCGAGCGCACTACTTGTCCGCTTAGAAGAGTTGCAAAACCAATGAAAAATATGAAGGTTAGTATAGCTCTTTTCATCTTAATTTAGGTTAGAATTTTATTCCCACTCTAACGGAAGGAGCAATAACTATACCCTCCTTATCCTCCGCCATAGAGGTGGAATAGAATTCGTAGGCTTGTCTAAGGTAGAGATTGAGCGATAGGTACATTGGGTATTTGTACTTATAGAGATCTGCACCAATTTCAATTGTTCCACCCAATGGGTATGAGCCATATTCTTTAAATTCAGGATAATAACTGTGTTCGGCGTAGGGGATGGCATATTCGAGCCAAAGAGCAACAAAAGGTTGGAGTAGGTTTGTTGGCTGACTTTTGGCCAAAATGTGGTATTTGATGTTGGCCCGAAGGTTGATACCAAACTTATCGTCGTACACCGAGGAGTAGCCTCCACTTACCCCAACGCCTGCCGACAAGCTCTCGCTCCAACGATATTGAAGTGCGTAGTCCAACGAGAGAGTCAGACTCACCGAGTCGGCTCCTATACCTCCGCCCACAAAGTGGGTCAGACGACCAATTTCCTCTTCGTAGGGGGTGGTAGGTTTGGTTTTTTCTTTCTTCTCTACAACGTTAGTCGTGCGACGCACTACTCCCGAGCGCACTACTTGTGCGCTCAGGAGAGTGGAGGAGAGTAGAAATATCAAGAATAGTAGCTGACGCTTCATTGCTACTTGATAATGGTATTTTGGTCGCTATAAAGAGTGATGCGCTCGCTCTCGCCAGCCGAATTGACCATAGCATTATTGTTGTCGCCACCGAAGATGTAGGAACGACGAATCAGGTCGGTGTCCTGAACGGTTGCCTTGCGGAAATTGACATACTTAGCAGGGAAACCGGTGATGGTGATGATGAGTCTATCCTCAACGGTCTGCACGTCAATCATTGAGCCTACAAGCAGATCGGCATCGTGAGCTTTGGCAGCCTTCGACAGGGCAATCTTCTTGAAGTTCTCAATGTAGGCAGCCGAGGTGGTAACCTCGTCGAGTTCAATATCGGCGAAGGCCTCCTTCTCAACGTGGGTGATGCGTTTGGGCGACACCTCAATATCGGCAATCATAGGGGTGGTGAGCATAATATGCTCGGGTTCGAGATTGCGAGCTGTCGATTCGTTGTAGTCGTAGGTGTAGAAGACATACTGAGTTGGGGCGGTGGGTGTGCACGAGGCAGCAACGAAGGCCACGAGGGCAATGAGTAGTGCTTTCTTCATAGTTGTAGGGTTTTTGTTGTGACTATAAATGTGTTTCTGTTCGTCGGGTGGTTAGAACTTCACTGCATAGGTGGCAACCAAGTAGGGATATTCGTCGAGAGCGTATGAGAACTCCACAGCCAGTGTGCTATTCAGATAGGGGCCATAGATGTCCATACCAATGACCGAGGTGATTGTAGTGCCGTGGTCGAACCAGCGGTCGGCATCGCTTATGAGGTAGGGAATCGACATACCAAATCCCTCGCCAACGAAGGGCTGAATCCTGCTGGTTGGGTTGATGTAGGTCAGTGGATAGAACTGCACAGTTGGCCTAACGATTACATCAAAGTCGAAGTCGGTCGAGCGGTAGCCTGCAAAGCCCGAAAAGTTTACCACCATAGGGGCAATGGGGCGGAATGCAATGTTGTAGCGACCACCTACTACAACCACACCGTCGAAATCGAAGCCCAGTTCGGCACCAGCCGACTGAGTCCAACGACCAATCTCTGCCTCATAGGGGGTAGAGTATTGGGGCTTAGCTCTTTCGATTGTGTGGGCGGTGCGATGAACCACACCCGAGCGGATGACTTGTGCGTGTAGCGAAAGAGTTGCAATGCTGAGGGCAAGCAGAATGACAAGGCGTTTCATTTGAGGTAAAAATTTCGTAGGTTTGGTTATGTTTTTCGTGCCACACAAGAGAGGTTGTCAAGTTGTAAATATAACCTTTTGGCGTCGAGCTGTGTGGGTAACTATATCTTTCTATTGCAAATATAGCATTTTGACTTTAATTATCCAATTATTTGTGTGTTAAATTTTTCTCACTCTGTTATTTGTAGCTGCAAAAATTAGCCGAGCCGCCCACTATTAGGGCGGCTCGGCTAAGGGAATTTTATGGTAGTAAATGTGGAACTACTGCTTGTGGATTAGCTTCACGCTACGACGTATGAAGGCCGTAAGGTTTTCGCCTTTGAGCATACCATTGGAGAGCAGAGCAAGGTCTATGAGCTGTTTTACCAACACATTCTCGCTACCCTCGGCGCGCAGTATGTCGCTACGCTGTGCCCTCAGGTCGGAAATCTTACGCTCCAAATCGTCCCTCTGGGTGCGCTCCTCAGGTGTTAGTTCCTCATCTTTCTTGCCCTCGGTGAGTTTGGCAAGTGAGCCAAGTTGAGAGTCGAGGCTCTCGATTTTCTTGTCGGTGGAGGCGACCTTCTCGCCGCATTTCTTCTCCACGTCGCCCAGAATCTCGGCCACGAGAGGGTGGTTGCCGTTGATGGCAATGGTGTAGCTGTCGGGCATCTGGCCATAGAACTGCATCATACCGCCACCGCTCACCTGAGCCATCTCCTTCATACGGCGCATAAACTCGTCGCGTGTGATGGTCACGGGGTCCTCCTCTGGGGTCATAGCCTCAAACGAGATGTTGTAGTGAATCTTCTCATCCACTGGCAGTTGGCTCTCAAATACGGGGCGCAACATATCCTGCTGTGCCGAGCTTAGAGCAATCTTTTGTTCGCCCTCCTTCTCGATGAGTTTGTCGATTACGTTGGCATCGACCCTCACGAAGCGGCACTTCTCGTTCTTATTCTCGGCCCAGCCGATGAAGTGGCCCGACAGAGGCGAGTCCATAATCAGCACGTCGTAGCCTTTGGCCTTGGCTGCCTCCACGAAGGAGTACTGATTCTCCACCGAGTCGGTGTAGAGGAAAATGATGTTGCCGTTTTTGTCGGTCTGGTTGTCGGCAATGAGGTTTTTGTACTCCTCAAAGGTGTAGTACTTGCCCGTGTGGCTTTTCAGTAGCGTAAAGCCGGTGGATTTCTCGGCAAACTTCTCGTCGGTGACAATACCATACTCAATAAAGAGTTTCAAGTCGTCCCACTTCTGCTCAAATTCGGGCCTGAGGGTGTTGAATAACTCTTGCAGGCGGTCGGCCACCTTGCGGGTGATGTAGCTCGAAATTTTCTTCACGTTGCTGTCGCTTTGCAGGTAGCTGCGCGACACGTTCAGAGGGATGTCGGGCGAGTCGATAACACCGTGCAGAAGAGTCAGGAACTCGGGTACAATACCCTCCACCGAGTCGGTTACAAATACCTGATTGCAATAGAGTTGGATGCGGTTTTTCTGCACCTCGAAGTTGTTGCGAATCTTGGGGAAGTAGAGAATACCGGTCAGGTTGAAGGGGTAGTCGATGTTCAGGTGGATGCTAAACAGAGGCTCGTCGGCAGTGGGGTAGAGCTCCGAGTAGAACTCCTTGTACTGCTCCTCGGTGATGTCGGTGGGTTTGGCTGTCCAGAGAGGGGTGGTGTCGTTGATTACGAAGTCCTTATCGGTATCCTCATACTTGCCATCCTTCCACTCCTGCTGCTTGCCACAGACAATCTCAATGGGCAAGAAACGGCAATACTTGCGGAGCATATCCCTCAGACGGGTCTGGTCGGCAAATTCGAGCGCATCCTCCGAGAGGTGCATAATGATGTCCGTACCGCGCTCACGCTTGGTCTGGCTCTCGGCGAGGGTATATTCGGGACTGCCCTCGCAGCTCCACAACATTGTAGGCTCCTCGGCGTGGTAGCTCTGGGTGCGAATCTCCACCTTGTCGCTCACCATAAAGGCCGAGTAGAAACCCAAGCCGAAGTGACCGATGATAGATTGGTTTTTGTATTTCTCCATAAACTCCTCGGCCGACGAGAAGGCAATCTGGTTGATATAGCGGTCCACCTCCTCGGCAGTCATACCTATGCCGTTGTCCGACACGGTGATGGTTTTGGCCTCGGTGTCAACCGTTACACTCACCTTCAACTCGCCCAGCTCGCCGTCGTATGCGCCACTGGCAGCAATGGTGCGCATCTTCTGCGATGCATCAACAGCGTTGGCTACAATCTCGCGCAAAAAGATTTCGTGGTCTGAGTAGAGGAATTTCTTAATTACGGGAAAGATGTTCTCCGTTGTTACTCCGATAGTTCCGTTTTTCATAGTGTTATTGTTTTGTTATATATTTTTAGAATTTTCTTCGTTTACACAATAGCTATCGAGCAAAGTGTATGCCAAGCAGACAGGACTGACAAATTGTC
>JAGBVY010000103.1 GCA_017630115.1 Tidjanibacter sp.
ACCCACCCTACCGATGGAAAACACACCCCTGCCACACTCCGAATCGAGAGGTTTGCAGAAGATGTTATTCTCCCTTTCGAGCAAGTGGAACAAGTCCTCCAACACATCATCATTGAGGCGCACCACGAGTTGCCCGGGGTCTATAAAACCCAAATCCTTGGCACAAGAAATACCGAAGTACTCACACACAATGGCAAATAGTTTCTTGTCGCTCAGAATACATACATAGTTAAACGGATTGCGGGGACGATTGTAGTAATAGAGTACATCCAAATGCTCCTTGAAGGCAAGCAGGCCCTTCTTCTTGAAACTCGTACCCTTAACATCCGATCCATAGAGATAGTAGTAGCGATTTATCTCGCCAAAGCGAAAGATGTGTACGCACTGCTCAAAAAAGATACGCACAGCGCTCTTGTGTGGTTCGTCGGGAAAGTACGACACCTTCGAAGGCATCTTCTCTTTTCCAACCAGAAAGCGGAAAAAGACCTTCACTCGACGATAATATCGTTTTTTTATCTTGGGTTTCTGTGACATAGTTTCATTAGATTATTTTCTCCTTGGGGAGGGTTATGCGTTCGCCAAACAGCAGGTCGGTTTCGGGCAGCAGATTGCTATCGAAACCACTGCGAGGATACATCGTCAGTTCGCCAAAGTAGATAGCCCCGTCAACATTATACAAATCAACCCTCACAAAAGGCAATCCCTCCGACAAGCGCGAGGCTATGTCGAACATCTTGTCCATATTTTTGGGCTGTGGCACCGTAAACCCTTCGGGGGCCTCCTTACCTCTGCGATTGTAGCGCAACAAATTCCACTCGCGGTCAAAGAAGTAGAATTTCGTATCGCCCGAAGCGCGATCCATACAGAGCATCACATCTTTGGCATCGCCATCGACACACGAGAATTTGTAGTCTTTAAGCTCCGTACCGCTCTCATCGACCATATACTTTTCGGCCAGAATACGAGGAGGAATGTTTTTGTATGCCCACTCGCGGAATTTGATATAGTAGTTGTTTTTGAGCGACTTGGTGAGCAGTTTGCGTGCTGCTTCCTTGTCGAAAGTGCTCTTGTCGGTACAAATCACAACACTCTTGCAGTCGTGGGAGCATTTGAGCACAAACTGCTCGGGCAGAGTGTCGAAATCAATATCCTCAAACCGCTCCCACACTCCCAGAGTGGGAATGATATACTCCTCGCCAATAATACCCGCCACATACTCTTTGGCAGCCACCTTATCGACCATCATAGTACACTCGGGGCGGTGGTAGTAGAGTTTGAGCCACTGAATCTTCTCGTTGAAAGTTTTTGGGTGTTCCAAGTCGGGAGTATAACCCATATCGCGATAGAAAAGCATCTTCACACACTTCTCGTCGGAGAGTGGGAACAGACGATGCAGGCGAATACGCCTCTTGTACCAAAATCTCTTTAAGGTATGAAAAATGCCTCGTGCCATACAACAATGTTTGCGGTTTGGGTAATGATAATTACTACAATAATCTTACAAAGATAGAGTTTTTATGTAATTTTGACTAATTTTGTAGCAACATTGAACATACAAAGAGCAAAAATTATGATTGAGATTGGAACTTCGCACATTAGCACCACCATTGTTGACGGCACAAAAACAGCGAGTGCCGTAGGTTCGGGAGGGTTGGATGTCTTCGCCACCCCCTCAATGGTAGCACTTATGGAGCACGCGGCAATGACCGCCGTAGCCCCATTCCTCGCCGAGGGCGACACAACCGTTGGCGGTTATATTGCCACTTCGCACATTGCACCCTCACCCGTTGGTGCCACCATCGAGGCAGAGGCTGTGGTAACAGCCGTAGAGGGGCGAAAAATCGAGTTTACGGTGGAGGCCCGCTGCGAGGGTAAGGTTATAGGCAGCGGCACCCATACACGATTTATTGTCAATGCCGCCAAGTTTATGGCAAAGTTGGTATAACAAAACAAAGGCAAGCTTTCGAGCTTGCCTTTGTTTTTTTGTCATATAAGCACCTTAGACGAGTGCGAGGGCTAACACATCCTCCACCGTCTTCACATAGTGGAATGTAACACCTTCGAGGTACTCGGCCTTAATCTCCAAAATATCTTTGCGGTTATCCTCGCACAAGATTATCTCGTTGATACCTGCGCGTTTGGCAGCCAAGATTTTCTCTTTGATACCACCCACGGGCAGCACCCTACCCCTCAGCGTCGTTTCGCCCGTCATTGCAATATGCTCCTTCACCTTACGGCCCGTATAGGTCGAAGCAATGGAGGTTACCATCGTAATACCCGCACTTGGGCCATCCTTTGGCACAGCACCCTCGGGAACATGGATATTGATATCTTGTTTCTCGAATTTCTCTTTGTCGATGCCGAGAGCCTCGTGATGAGCCTTAACCCACTCCCAAGCAATGGTCGCCGACTCCTTCATAACATCGCCCAAATTACCCGTGAGGCTCAAAGCACCCTTTCCGGGGGTAAGAAGCGACTCAATGTAGAGAATATCGCCACCAACCTCGGTCCAAGCCAAACCCGTAACGACACCTGTCATACCGCCAATGTTATACCTCTCGCGCGAGTACTTCGCAGCACCCAAAATCTCCTTGGCTTGCTCGGCACTTACATCGGGGATATACTCCTCGCCAAAACCAATCTGTTTTGCCCTATGGCGTGCAATTTTAGCAATCTGCTTATCGAGCGAACGCACACCACTCTCGCGGGTGTAGTCGTCGATAATCATCGCTACAACATCCTTCGAAATAGTCATCTGCTCGGGCTTAATGCCGTGAGCCTCACGCTGTTTGTTCACAAGATGACGCTCGGCAATTTCGAGTTTCTCGTCCATCACATAGCCCGCAATGTTTATCATCTCCATACGGTCGCGAAGCGCCTGCGAGATGTTTCCCACATTGTTTGCCGTAGCA
>JAGBVY010000008.1 GCA_017630115.1 Tidjanibacter sp.
AAAGACTCAGTAAACCCAGTAAACCCAGTAAACCCAGAAAACCCAGAAAACCCAGTGAACCCAGTGAACCCAGAGAGCCCAGCGAATTGCCCCTATTCCCCACACTCCCTAACTCCCCCAAAAAACTGACTGCTGACTGCTGACCGCTGATAGCTAATTTCCCATTTTCATTTCCCCATAAGATAGTCTGCTACGGCTTGGTAGGCGGGTAGCGAGATGTAGTCGTTCAGGGTGTTGGAGGCGTTGGGGTTGTGTGCTACGCGTACGATGACCATCTCGGCGGTGGGGTCGATGTAGATTGCTTGGCCGTGTACGCCACGAGCCATAAATGCGCCATTGGCGTTGTTTGACACCCACCACATATTGCGGTAGCTCCAACCGGGTAGTTTGGCCCCATATTCGGAGGCGGCAAAGGGGGCTTTGTCACTTCCGAAGCGTATGTCTTCCACCACCTCGCGAGGGATAATCTGGCGACCACGCCAACGTCCGTCACAACGCATCATCTCGCCAAAACGGGCCAAATCTCTCAGCGCGGCATTGAGTCCTCCGCCCGCAAAGGCTGTGCCTGTGGCATCCACCTGATAGTAAGCGTCTTGCTCCATACCCATTGTGCTCCACACCCTTTGGCGCAGTTGTTCGGCAATGGGTGCGTCGCCAACCCTCTCGACAATCCAACCCAGTACGTCGGTATTGACTGTGCGGTAGCCAAATGTTTGGCCGTGGGCGAGGTTGCTGGGGCGTATGGTGGCGAGGTAGTCGTGGTAGCCTTGTGGGGTGCCTTGCGGGTGTTCCAACATAGCGTTGCCTGCCTCGGAGTAGGCCCACACCTCGGCATTGGGGTCGGTGTACTCTTCCGAGTAGTCTATGGCGGTGGTCATATCCATCACCTGACGTACGGTGGCCGAGCCAAACCCACTTGTGGCTAGTTCGGGCAGATAGTAACTCACCCTCATCGAGGGGTCCAACTTGCCTTCGGCAACGAGTGTGGCTGCCAGAGTGCCGGTGAAAGATTTGGTGACGCTCATCAGGGCGTGGAGGCTCTCGGAGTTCATCTGGCCGAAGTAGCGTTCATAGACAATCTTGCCTTTGTGGAGGACTAGGATGCCGTCGGTGTAGTTGCGTTCGAGGCTCTCGCGCCAACTCATACGGATTGTTCCACCTGTGGGTAGGAACATTACTCGGTCGATGGCCTCCTCGTCGAGGCGGTAGCGGAACGAGCTTAGAGGTGTGGAATTGCCACGCGGCACATTGGTCGTGGGCATAAACTCGCGCATCCTCAGTACGCTGTTGGGGAGCGCTTCGGGGGTGAAGAAACTGCCGTCGCGTGCGTTGCCACGAGGCGTTTGTGCGTAGAGTGTTGGTGAGAGGCTCATAGCTACAATGAGTGTAAAAATGGATAGTTTCATAATACTGTATAAAAGTGTGTTTTTTCCGATGTTGAGTTGTATATTTGTTATGCACTAAACGTACCATTTCCGAGAATAGTTGTTCATAATCTCTCTAAAAAGAGAGAAATGTGCTAAAAAAAGTAGATGGCCTAAGGGGGAAATGTTCGTAATCAGAAAAAAAACGATATATTTGCGCCCAAATAGACAAACCTAAAATACACTTAATTTTTTATCACAGATGAAATTTTTGAAAACTATTTTGGTGGCAGTAGTTGCTCTCCTCTCGACAACTCTTGTAGCGCAGGAGCCCACAACTGGTACTAAGTGGAGCGCAGAGGTTGAGAATCTCGGCGACGGCTACTACAACATCAACGTAACGGCACAAGTGCCCGAGAATCTCCACATTTATGCAATGGGCGAGTTGGGTGGTTTCAACCCCACAACCATCACTTTCGCTTCGGAGAACATTGCTCTGGAAGGCGAGACTACCCCTTCGCGTGAGCCTCACAAGTATTTCGACGACATCTTTATGGTCGATATGGGCGACTACGCAGGCGAGGTTACCTTCACTCAGAAGGTGGCTGCTTTGAAGAAAAATGCTAAGGTTGCTATCTCTATCGAGTGGCAGGAGTGCTCCGACGAGAACTGCTATATGGGTGAGCAGGAGTTGGAGGTTAAACTTGGCAAGCAGACTGCCGAGGTTGTGGCTCCCGCATCGGAGGAGAGTGGCAATGGTGGCAACTTCTGGGCTATGATTATCGAGGCTATCATCTGGGGCTTTGCAGCTCTGCTGACTCCTTGTGTATTCCCTATGGTGCCTATGACCGTATCGTTCTTTATGAAGGGTTCGGACAACAAAGCCAAGGCTAAGTTCCGTGCAATTATGTATGGCGTATTTATCGTTGCGCTCTACACTCTGCCTATTGCAGCTCTGATTATCATCACCCGCGTTGTGGGTGGCGACGCTGTTACGGCCGACATCTTCAACTGGCTTGCTACACACTGGCTGCCCAATATCATCTTCTTCATCGTATTTATGATTTTCGCTGCTTCGTTCTTTGGCGCATTCGAGATTGTATTGCCCTCGAAACTTGTCAATAAGAGCGACGAGAATGTCGATAAGAAGAAGGGTCTTGGTGGTGTATTCTTCTTGGCTTTGACCCTTGTTTTGGTTAGCTTCTCTTGCACTGGTCCTATCGTAGGTTCGGTGCTTATCAAGGCTACTCAGGGTGAGGTTTGGACTCCTATCTTTGCAATGATGGCCTTCTCGTTGGCCTTTGCACTTCCCTTTGTGTTGTGTGCATTGTTCCCCGGCCTGCTCAGCAAGATGCCCAAGAGCGGTGGTTGGCTCAACTCGGTTAAGGTTGTGCTTGGTTTCGTTGAGGTGGCTCTGGGTCTGAAATTCCTCTCCACTGCCGACCAAGTTTACCACTGGGGTCTGTTGGATAGGGAGATTTACCTTGCTATCTGGATTGTATGCTTCACCTTGCTTGGTCTCTACCTCTTGGGTAAGCTCAAATTCAAACACGACTCGGAGGTTAAGTATGTTTCGACCTTCCGCTTGTTTGCTGCCATTGGCGTATTTGCCTTTGTAGTTTATATGATTCCCGGTATGTGGGGTGCTCCTTTGAAGGGTCTTTCGGGCTATCTGCCTCCTATGCAGACTCAGGACTTTGTTATGGGTAGCGGCTCGGCTGTGGCTACGGTTGCCGACGACAATGCTTCGGCTCCCACCACTGTTAAGTATGGCGACTTCCTCGAATTGCCCCTCGGCTTGGATGGCTTCTTCGACTTGGAGGAGGCTAAGGCTTACGCTGCTAAGGTTGGCAAGCCCATCTTCCTCGACTTCACCGGTCACGGCTGTGTAAACTGCCGCGAGATGGAGGCAAGGGTATGGAGCGATCCTGCGGTTAAGGCCAAACTCGAAAACGACTTTGTTATCTGCGCTCTCTATGTCGATGACAAGAAGCAGGTAGCCAAGGAGGATTGGGTGACTGCTGCCAACGGTAAGGTGCTGAAAACTCTTGGCAAAATTAACTCTGCTTTCGCTTTGGAGCAGTTTGGCGCCAACGCTCAGCCCCACTATGTGATTCTCGATGCTGAGGGCAAACAGTTGGGCGACGCTCGTGGCTACAACCTCGATGTTGCAGCTTTTGTAGAGTGGATGAACGGCGGTATTGCTGAGTTCAATAAATAGTAGTTAGGCTTTTTTAGGTCAAACGACCTAAGTCCAATATGAAACGCGGGTATTAAAAATGATACCCGCGTTTTTTGTTGAG
>JAGBVY010000104.1 GCA_017630115.1 Tidjanibacter sp.
CCCTAATCTCCCTAAATTCCCTAACCTCCCCTTCAATCCTCAACTCGGGCGGGGCGCACAAAAAACCACCTCCGCAGATTACCGAGCGTAACAGCGGAGGTGGCTTTTTGTGGGGTGTGGCGACCCGATAGTCGCACCAGAGGCTTGGGGGAGATTATACGGTCATAATCTCTTTCTCCTTAGCGGCGATAAGGTCTTCGAGCTTCTTGGTGTAGCGGTCGATGAGTTTCTGAGCGTCGCTCTCGCCATCCTTAGCCACATCCTCGGGCATACCATCTTTCTGAGCCTTCTTGAAGGCCTCCACAGCGTCGCGGCGTGCGTTACGCAAGCTCACCTTGGCAGTCTCGGCGTAGCCGCGCACCTGCTTAACAAGCTCCTTACGGCGCTCCTCGGTGAGGGCGGGGATGGTAAGGCGGATGTGCTCGCCATTGTTGGAGGGGGTAAGACCAATGTTGCTCACCAAAATAGCCTTCTCAATAGGGCCAATCATATTTTTCTCCCAAGGCTGGATGAGGATGGTCTTAGCGTCGGGTACATTGACACTTGCAACCTGCTCAATGGGGGTGGCTGTGCCGTAGTACTCAACCATAATACCCCTCAGAACGTGCTGGCTTGCTTTGCCGGCGCGAACACTCAAAAGGGCCTCTTCGAGGTGGTGGATGGCTTTGGTCATCTTCTCCTCGGCCATTTCCAGAATCAATACGCTGTCTTCGTTCATAGTTTTCTCTTAGTTTTATTTTGTTAGTTTAACATCTTTTCTGCCTTGTCGATAATCTCTCCGAGGGCCGTCTTGGAGTAGGCGCTGCTGTGGTGGACAACAACACCATCGGGCCCAACGAGTATGTTGCGCGGTATCTCCTGCTCGGCAAAGAGCTCGTAGGTGCTACGCTCGGGGTCCACCGCCGAGAGGTAGTCGTAGCCCTTCTTGCGGAGCCACGCCACTACGGTAGCGCTATTCTCTTCCCTTGCGATGGGCAGGAAGACAAACCCGCTATGCTCTCTTAGGGCTGCAAACTCCTCGTTGGAGGCCAATCGCTTAAATTCCTTGCGACACGAAGGACACCAACTGGCCCACAGGCATATCCACACCACCTTGCCCTCTAAACTCTCCGAGCTAAGGCGCTCACCGCCTGTCATCTCCACCTCGAAGGCGGGCATCCTATCACCCTCCCGAACCCTTGCATAAGGGTCTTGTGCCGCCGCTGTGAGCGACACCACAAGGGCAGATATGAGCGTGAGCCAAAGGCGCATAGGGCGGGGCGGAGGCGGGATTAGTTGTGTACGAGCGTGCCGTTCTGCTCGCCGTCGAGTACCTTTTGGAGGTTGCCCTCGGTGTCCATATCAAAGACGATGATGGGCAGGCGGTTCTCCTTGCAGAGCGTGAAGGCCGTCAGGTCCATAATTTTCAGTCCTCGACCATACACCTCGTCGAAGGTGATCTCGTCGAACTTGGTTGCAGTGGGGTCCTTCTCGGGGTCGGCCGTATAGACGCCATCCACGCGAGTGCCTTTGAGCAATACCTCGGCCTCAATCTCAATACCACGCAGAGCTGAGGCGCTGTCGGTCGAGAAGTAGGGGTTGGAGGTGCCACCACCAATGATAACCACATAGCCTGCTTCGAGATACTCCACAGCCTTGGCCTTCGAGAAGTACTCGCCAATAGGCTCCATACGGATGGAGGTGAGTACTTTTGTCTTGACGCCCAGACTTTCGAGGTGGCTGTGCAGGGCCAGCGAGTTGATGATTGTGGCGAGCATACCCATCTGGTCGCCCTTTACGCGGTCGAAACCACGACCCACACCTTGCACTCCGCGGAAGATGTTGCCACCGCCAATGACTATACCAATCTGAACACCGCTCTCTACGGCCTTCTTGATTTGCTGTGCGTAGCTGTCGAGCACTTCGGTTGCGAGTCCACGACCACTCTCTCCTGCCAGCGATTCGCCGCTGAGTTTGAGGAGTATTCTTTTGTATTTCATAACTTTTGGGTTTGTTGTTGTCTTGTCGAAAAGTAGTGGGGCACTCTACATACCCCTTTATCGGTTACGAATATACAACTTTTTTTGCATTTTTGCCCTATCTTCCGTATTTTCTTGGTATATTTGCACTTTAAGCATAAGGAAGATTTGGAAAATAAAGAATATAAATATCTCGAAAAGGTCAATTCCCCAAGCGACCTTAAAACGCTCGAAGTGTCGCAGCTGGCAGACTATTGTGCCGAGCTGAGGGACTATATAGTGCGCTCGTGTGCCGTCAATCCGGGCCACCTCTCGTCGAGTCTTGGCGCGGTGGAGATTGCTGTTGCCATACACTATGTCTTCGATTTTCCCGACGATGCCGTTGTCTGGGATGTCGGCCACCAAGCCTACGCCCATAAGATTATCACCGGTCGCCGCGAGGAGTTCCTCTCTCAGCGCAAGTCGGGCAGCATTGCCGGCTTCCCTCGTATGGAGGAGGGAGATTCGTTTGGTGCGGGCCATTCGTCGGTGTCGATTTCGGCCGCCTATGGTTTGGCCGAGGCCGCCAAGATGTCGGGTAGGCAGAGGGGTGTTGTGGCGGTCATTGGCGACGGCGCAATGACGGGCGGTTTGGCCTTTGAGGGACTCAACAATGCCGGTGCGTCTAATACCAATCTGATAGTTGTGCTCAACGACAACCGCCAGAGTATCGACACCAACGTGGGAGCACTGCGCAAGCACCTGCTGCGCATAACCTCCTCGCGCAAATACAATAGGCTCAAACGTCGTGTTTGGGGTGGGCTCCACTTTGTGCCTCGCCTGAGGGCCTTGTTGCAACACGCTGCCCACACCGTCAAGCGTGGCTTGTTGCGTCAGAGCAACCTCTTTGAGAGTCTTAACTTTCGCTACTTCGGCCCTACCAATGGCCACGATGTGGTGGGCTTGGTGCGTACCTTGCGTTCGCTCCAATCAATCGAAGGACCTAAGCTACTGCACGTTATGACCCTCAAAGGCAAGGGTTATGCCCCTGCCGAGAAGGGCGACCCTGCGGTGTGGCATTCGCCCGGTAGGTTTGATGTTGCCACAGGCGAGCGTGAGCCTTCAAAGGGTGGTGTGGCCAAATATCAATATGTCTTTGGCAGGGCTCTCTTGGAGCTTGCCGAGGCCGACGAGAGAGTTGTGGGTGTAACGGCTGCAATGGCCACAGGCACGTCGATGAACATCTTGCAGGGGGCTATGCCCGAGCGAGTCTTCGATGTGGGTATTGCTGAGGGCCACGCTGTGACCTTCTCGGCGGGATTGGCTGCGGGAGGCCGAGTGCCCTTCTGCGCTATATATTCCTCGTTTATGCAACGAGCCTACGACAACCTCATCCACGATGTGGCTCTCCAAAATCTCCACGTTGTCTTCTGCCTCGATAGGGCAGGTTTGGTGGGCGAGGATGGTGCTACCCACCACGGAGAGTTCGATGTGGCCTACCTTAGACCCATACCCAACCTGACTATTGCCGCTCCTCGCAACGAGCAGGAGCTCAGAGATATGATGTTCACCGCCAGTCGTGGCAGTGGGCCTTTTGTTATCCGCTATCCTCGTGGTGGTGCTGCGGGCGTGGCTGAGGGGCCAATGAAGGAACTTTCGGTGGGCAAGGCCGAGCTGCTGCGCGAGGGCGAGGATGTGGCCCTGCTGACCCTCGGACATACGGCTCTGGCCGGCTCTGCGGCTGCCGAGATGGCTGCCGAGCAGGGTGTGTCGGTCTGTCATATAGATTTGCGCTGGGCCAAACCGCTCGATGAGGATATGCTCCGAATGGTGGCCAAGAAGTTCGACCGCATTGTGACCGTTGAGGATGGTGTGCTTAATGGCGGTGTTGGTAGCGCAGTTGTGGAGTGGATGAGCGATAACGGCTTTGCACCCCACATTGTGCGCCTCGGCATTGGCGACGAGTTTGTGTCGCACGGCACTGTGGGCCAACTCAAACGCCACTGCGGCTACGACGCCGAGGGCATCCTGAACGCCATAGTCAAACTGACAACTGATAATCAATAATTCAAAATGAAACGTTTGTTTGTGTTGTTTCTCGCCATAGGGGTTTCCGTTGGTGCGCTCTTTGCCCAGAAAGGCTCTCTTGTGGCGGGTAGTGGCGAGAGGAAAATTGTGACCACCGGTATGGGTGTCACCCCCGAAGCGGCGGTTAAGGATGCCTTGCGCTCGGCTGTGGAGATGGTTGTGGGTGCGGTGGTAAACTCCGAGACCCGCATTGCCAACGACGAGATTATCAGCGACGAGATTCTGACCCTCTCGCACGGCTTTGTGCGTAAGTATGAGAAGGTTGCCGAGTCGGCCAACGGAGCCGACGGCTACACAGTAACTGTGGCTGCCATTGTTACCGAAAAACATATTGCCGACAAATTGCAGGCTAAGGGAGTAACGGTGAACTACAACACCAGTGCTCTGTTTGCCCAGTATAAGGAGTGGGATCGCTTGGCCGAGGCAGAGAAAACTATGGCCGAGAAACTCTTTGGTTTGGAGGCAATCAAGCAAAAGAGGTGCAACGTCTATGACTACCAGATGACTGTGGATGAGCCCATTAGGGAGAATGGCAAATATAAAATCAAGGTCTTCCGAACAGCGACCAAAAACGCCAACTGGGAGGTTGAGTACCAAAATATGCTCGCCACGCTCGACGAGATTTGCTACGAGAAGACGGTGCTCGATTATGTTCCACGCAATAAACACCCCTATATGGAGTCGGTGGGTAATGGTGCTTACGGCTCGGGCCTCTATATGCAGACCTGCATTTCGGGCTACGACAAGCAGGGAGAGCCTATCTACTCCCAAAGGGAGGTGGTGTTGGAGCGTGTCAGATGCGAGTCCCCCTTTACGGCCATAAGCCAAAATTATAGGCGCGACAATGGCTTCCTCAGGTATCAGGATAGCCGAAGGATGAAAGACCAAAGTGCCGACTTTCAGGCTCGCTACAAGCAGATGGACTACAAGCTCACCCCACAAGACCGCAGCCGACTGAACAACCCCTACTTGCCCGATGTGGTTTTCGACATCTTCCAAAAGAGTTTCACCCCCTATGTATATGTTGTCTTTGAGGATGCCGACGGCGACTACGACCACTACGACCGCATAACCATCTACAAGTTTACCCACCCCGACACTTCGTGCATAATCCACCTCTATGCCTCGTGGCTGTTTAGCGAGATGCACCACAATGTGCGCTTTGGCTACCCCAATGGTGTTGGCTCGCCAATGTGGGCCAATGTGATTTACAACTGCACAGGTGGATTCCAGAGCGGAGCTTTCAACGACTACGGCTCGGGCTACAACCTCCAACAAGGTTTCTACTTCAATAAGCCCAACCACAAATGGGTGAGGTTTAGTAAGAGTTGGACTTTCAGCGAGGAGGATTTTAGCAGGCTGCAAGAGATAACCGTCATCCCCACCAGCGACACCCGCAAGGTGGAGGAGGAGTATAAATACCATTTTTAACGTGAGCTAATGCGAATTTAGCGCAATGTAAATTATTGATTCTCTGCAACCGCTGTTGTGCGCAAATCGCAATACTCACATTAAGGGCTTTTGCAAAGCCCCTTTAATACTTACATTCCTCCCTAAATCCCTCCTTTGGGAAAGGTGGGACTTGGTCAAAGAGCCTCAGTAAGGCTCTTTGATAAGCGGAAGTTTCGGAATTTCAACTTGTTGAAATTTGCGAAACTCACGTTAATTTTAGGTAGAAGAGTAGATGACGAGCCAGCGTGCGTTGCGCTCAGAAAAATTCCCCAAAACGATTAAAACCACACACCAAACACCCAAACTATGAATCACGATGTTTTCATAAGCTATTCGAGCAAACGCTCGGAAGTGGCCAATGAGATATGCGACCTATTGGAGCGTAGTGGCTTGAAGTGTTGGATAGCCCCTCGTGATATTGTGGGCAACAACTACGACGACCTCATAGACGAGGCTATTGTTGGTTGCAAGTTGTTTGTCTTTGTGTTCTCGCAGGAGTCTTCCGTATCGACGTGGTGCAAGGCCGAACTAAACCTTGCTTTTTCGGAGAACAAGGCGATTTTGCCCTATCGCATAGACAATACGCCCCTGAGAGGTGGTTTTAGGTTGAAATTGCAAATGAGTCATTGGCTTGATGCCAGTTTGGACTATCGCTCGGAGTTTCCCAAACTTATCCAGATGGCAACCCAGATAGTTGGTGTCCCCACACCACAGCCAGCTCCCAAACCTCAGCCAAAGCCTCAGCCCAAGCCACAACCTACGGCTAAGACCTATAAGGTGGGCGACTACTACGACGACGGCACTAAGAGGGGTGTTGTCTTTGAGGTAACGTCCGACGGAAAGCACGGCAAGATTGTAAGCCTCGAACAAGCCGAAAAGCAATGGGCAATAGGGGCAGTTTGTGGTGATAAGACATACGCAACCTCAATGACGGATGGCAAGGCTAATATGCAAAAGATAATGGCAATTAGAGGTTGGAGAGAAAAGTATCCTGCTTTTGCTTGGTGTGCCGATTTGGGCGAGGGATGGTATCTGCCCATACAAGAAGAGTTAAAGACCATAGGCAAAGCACGAGATCAAATCGACGCAACGCTCTCCGCCAATGGCTGCACGAAACTAAAACGTTTTGATGATTATTGGTCTTCCTCTGAGAAAAGCACTCATGACTTTTGCGCGTGGTATGTCCGTATGTACAGTGGCAACACCTACTACGACTATAAGTACAACCGCGGCTATGTGCGCGCCGTGTCCGCTTTTTAAGATTTAGGCTTGGAGCGCAAGCGAATTTTTATGTCAAAGCCCCGCAACGATTGCGGGGCTTTGGCGTTTTTAAGGGTTTTAAGGGCCTTAGGGGCTCTAAGGAGTTTAAGGCCTATAAGGCTTATAGGGCTTATAGGGCTTATACCTAAGCTCCCTAAATTCTCTAAATTCCCTAAGCTCTCTTATTCCTCAATTTCCAATTCTCCATTCTCACTTTTCAACCCTTCCTCGGTCGGCTCCTCGGCAGGTGGAGTGGGTGGGGTGGTGAAGGTGGAGGCGGGGATCTCGGTGGTGACAATAAATGCCTTGGGGAAGTGAATCCTCACCTTCGAAAGCAACATTATGGCCTCCTCCTGAGTAAGGCAGTCGCCACAAGTGACCAAAAAATAGGGATTCTCGTAGCTGAGGTAGTGGCTGATGTTGTAGTGCTCATTGAGCAGTGCAATGGCGGCCTCGGCATCGGTGCGGGCTGTTTGGTTGTGGCTGGCAAAGATGCGAATGCGGTAGCCCTGATAGCTCTCGCGGGGCGAGGTCTGCTCGTTGAATTTGTCTATGGCCATCTGGGCGCTGTGGTTGATGACGGTCTTGCACTGAGCGCTATCGGTCTTGGAGGTGTGGGCCTCGAAGAGTTGGGTTAGGTTGCCAAAAAGTTCACGCCCCCTCTCCACCAAACCGTTCTCCTGAGCTTGGAGCGAGAGGCCACCCCAAAGGAGGGTGCAAATAAGTATGAAAAGGTCTTTTCTCACTGTCGTAATCGATTAGATATAGTCGGACACATTGCCAAAGATACTAATAAATTTGGAAAGAGGCACATCCCTGCGCTCAAAACGCTTATTGAAGAGCCACACCTTGCCCTCACCGTAGCCCGAGATGGTCACCTCGTTGGGCGAGGAGGTGAGTGCGCCGAGCGCTCGGAGAGCCATAAGAGGCGAGGAGAAACGGAATCCCACATCGAGGGTTACGGTGGTGGTCGATTTGCGAGGCAACACAACGGGATTTTTGATATAGACCTCGCCAATAGGCTCACCTTTGGCGTAGGCAGCAAGCTCGCCTCCCACCACGGTTACTTTGAAGAGCGAGGTATTCTCAATAGTCATCTCCACCTTAGCCCCTTCGCTGAGGTTGAAGCCCACGACCTTGGCTCCGTGGAATTTGAAGCTGTCGCGCGAGATGAGGTTGCAACCACTCAGAGCGGCCATAGTCACAAAGGCTACCGTGAGCGAAATGAATCGTTTGAGGGTCTGTTTCATTTGGTGCTATATGGTTGGTTTATTGATATTTGAGCGTCTGGTCGGGCTTAATGCGCGACGTTATGGTGACGGGTATGGCCAGCAATATGGCTATTATCAGAGGGGTGGCCACATTGAGCAGTAGCCACCAACCCCACTCAAAGGCCACAGGCACTGCGGAGATGAGGTAGGCTTCGGGGTCGAGCCCAATAATGCCGGTGTGGTGCTGAATCAGTAGCAGCGCCCCCGCCAAGAGGTTGCCCCAAAGTTGTCCCACGAGTATGACTCTCAGGCTGCACCACAGAAAGACCTTTTGTATCTGGCCGCCACGCATACCTAAGGCTCGGAGCGTGCCAATCATACGGATGCGCTCGAAGATGATAATCAGCAGAGCCGTAATCATATTCAATAGCGCCACAACTATCATTATGACCACAATAACCACGCCGTTGATGTCGTGGGTGGCGAGCCAGTCGAAAATCTGAGGGTAGCGCCCTCTGAGGTCGGAGGTGCGCCATAGGGCATCGTCGCCTGCAAGGTAGGCCTCGGCCCTGACGTTGCCTGCCAAGTGGGCCATATTGTCGAGCTCATCGGCCATAATCGTGTAGCCTGAGTACATATCCTCCTCCCAGCCGTTGATGCGTTGGATGTTGCGTATGTCCGTCAGGGCCAACCCCAACTCCATACTGGTAAGCCCCGTAGAGTAGATGCCCGACACCTTGTAGCTGTCGCGCCTTATGGGGCTCTCTGCCGACGAAAAGAGATACTCAATCTTGTCGCCCACCATCACTTCGAGCTGGTCGGCAAGGCTCTTGGATATGAGAACATCCTTCTTGCGCTCGGCCCCTCCGATGCGTGGTAGCGAGCCCGCAATGAGCTTGGAGGCAAAGTAGAGAGAGTCGTAGCCTTGGCCAACGCCCCGGAGGTAGGCACCCTGCATAGCTGTCGTAGAACGCACAATGCCCGAATGGGAGGCATAGGGCGCTATGGAGGCGAAGTGCTCCATCTGGGCTACTGCCTGCTCGAAGTCGATATTGCGCCTGAGGGGTGTGCCGGCGAGGTCGTAGTAGGAGCCCGACGGCTCAACCTTGATGTGGCCATCGAGTCCTGTAAGCTCCCTGCCGAGCGCCTCCTTGAAACCACCAATGACCGCTATGGCCACCACCATAACTGCCATAGATATGGCCACCGAGATGCGAGCAATGCCAATCATAGCACCGCTACGCTTCTCGCCCGAGGAGGAAATCCTGCGAGCCAAAAACAACTCCACCCGCTCTTTTGCCATAAAAATATAGTCCGATGGCTCAAAAGTACGAAAAAATTGGTATATTTACATCACAAACCAACCATCAATCAACAAATAAGGATAATATGACAACGAAGAAGGTAGTATTGATTACGGGCGCAACCTCTGGCATTGGCGAGGCTACCGCACGAGCTTTCGCTGAGGAGGGCTACAAACTTATCATCACAGGCCGTCGCAGCGAACGTCTGGCGGCACTCAAATCCTCCCTCCAAGAACAATTTGGAGCCGAGGTCTACTTGGCCTCGTTCGACGTGAGAGATAAGGCTATGTGCGATGCAGCCTTGGAGGCTCTGCCCGAGGATTTTGCCGACATCGACATCTTGGTCAATAACGCAGGCTTGGCAGCCGGTTTGGAGCATATCAACGAGGGTGAGGTGAGCGACTGGAATGCAATGATCGACACCAACGTCAAAGGCCTCCTCTACATAACTCGCGCCGTGTCGAACCGTATGATTGCTCGCGGCAAGGGTGGTCACATCATCAACCTCGGCTCAACGGCAGGCACTCAGGTCTATGAGAATGGCAACGTCTATTGTGCCACCAAGCACGCCGTACACGCTCTGAGCCACGGTATGCGTATCGACCTGCTGCGCCACCGCATCCGCGTAACGGAGATTCGTCCCGGTATGGTTGAGACCGAGTTTTCGGTGGTCCGTTTCCACGGCGACAAAGAGCGTGCCGACGGTGTCTATCGTGGTCTGAAACCTCTGACGGGTGACGATGTTGCCGAAGCTATTGTGTGGGCAGCAATGCAACCCGACCACGTCAATATCAGTGAGATTGTCCTCACCCCCACAGCTCAGGCCGACTCCTACTACAAATTCGTTGAGTAATAATTTGCCCCATCTCGACGTTTCTGTATAGTAGAAACATTTTCGCGCAAACCAACAATTGGAACAACAAAACAGTTAGCAATGTCAAGTAACTTTCTGCTGATTATCATCATTGGAGTTGTGGGTCTTATAGTGCAAGCACGCCTACAATCCGTATTTAAGAAGTACTCACAAGTGGCCTTCCCCGGAGGTTTTACGGGTAAAGATGTGGCCGAGCGTATGTTGCGTGCCCACGGCATCGCCGACGTGCAGGTTGTCAGCACACGCGGCCACCTGACCGACCACTACAATCCCGCCACACGCACAGTCAATCTGAGCGAGAGCGTCTATAATAGCGCCTCGATTGCAGCGGCTGCTGTGGCTGCCCACGAGTGTGGCCACGCCGTGCAACACGCCTATGGCTACGGCCCCTTGCGTCTGCGCTCGGCACTTGTGCCGGTGATTCAGTTCTCATCGATGTTCTCGACTTGGGTCATTATCTTGGGTTTGGTGCTTCTGAGTAGCGTCCCTGCCGTGTTCTGGGTGGGTATTGCAATGATTGCCGCTTCGGCCCTCTTCTCAATAGTGACCCTGCCTGTGGAGTACAACGCCTCGGCTCGTGCTCTGGCGTGGCTCGAAGGTAGCAGGGTGCTTCCCCCCGAGCAGATGGATGGTGCAAGGGAGTCGCTCCGTTGGGCGGCCCGCACCTACCTTGTTGCGGCTCTGAGCGCTATTGCCACGCTGCTCTACTACATAGGCATTGCCAGAGGCGACGACTAATAGCTCTTCGCCCCCTCCGAACGCCAAACTTTTTGCCCTCAAAAACACAACTCAACGATGAACCTTGTTTCGATAGACCATAGTGCTATGTTGGCGCTCAACTTCGATGGCGGTCTTGTCTTGGATCGCCTGATGTGGCTTGCATCCGAGAAACTTACTTGGGCGCCCCTCTACCTCTTTATGTTGTGGTATCTGTGGCGACATTGGGGTTGGCGCTATATGCTCATTATGCTTGTGGCAGTGGTTGTTGGTGTGGCCCTGAGCGACCAGATTTGCAACTACTTCAAGGAGACCTATCAAGTTTTGCGCCCCAATCGCGTTGAGGGCATAAAGGAGTACCTCCACTTGGTGTGGGACCCCATCAAGGGTGAGCATTGCATCTTTGGCCGCTATGGTACAATCTCGGCCCACGCCGCCACAACAATGTCTATTTACCTGATTCTAGGAGTTGGTGGAGTGGGAAGGATTAAGGGCTATTGGCTCTGGATGTCGTTGTGGGTAGTGCTTGTGGGCTACTCGCGCATCTACTTGGGCGTACACTTCCCCTCGCAGATACTTTTTGGCTGGGCGCTGGGTGCTCTGGTAGGAGGATTTGTGAGTTGGTTGCTTCGCCGTCTACCGCAAACAAATAAAACTCGGGTATCTTTTTGATACCCGAGTTTTATTTGTGGTCTAACGTCTAAGGTCTAACGTCAAACGACCTAAGTCAAAACAATTTTAATCCTCCTTGCAGAGTCTTTTAATTGCTCTTGCTCGGCATAGTCCGCAAGCGGCCTCTGCTCTCGCTTACTCGCAATTTTGAATTTTGAATTTTGAATTCTCTAAGGTACTGGGTCGTAGCCGCTGCCGCCCCAAGGGTGACATCTTAGAATGCGGCGTAGGGCGAGCCAGCCCCCTTTGAAAGGGCCATATTTGCGGATGGCTTCGAGTGCATATTGCGAGCAGGTGGGGGTGAATCGGCAACTGGGCGTGGGTTTGAGTGGCGAGATGCAGATTTGATAGAATCGTATGAGCGCCACAAAGGGTGCGCTGAGCAGCCACCTACAAGCGGCTACCAACCTTTTCCACAATTGCCCTAACTGCATTGTCGATGATTTTATAGTCGAGAATCTCTTTGGTGCTGTAAATCAGACCTATATCTATGTGCAGACCCTTCGCTTGGGCCTTTTCGATGAGGTTGTGTTTGCAGAGTCGGTAGGCCTCGCGCGTGCGTCGTTTTAGTAGGTTGCGTCCCACTGCACGTTTGACATTGCGCTTGGGGACAACAATGAGCACCGACACCGAGGCTTGGTCTTGGTCGAGGGCGGGGCGCTTCTTGACAATATAGCGGTAGGGATGGGCAAAGCTGCTCTTGCTGCCGACAAAAAGCCCATTGGCGGCTTTACCACAAAGTCGCTCGGCCTTGCAAAAAGTATGTCTTACTACGCCTTCCACCTCTCTGTTTCGTTTGGGTTGTCTATTTGGGTTGCGGGGGTCAAATGTGGCCAAAAAAGTTGCGGGGTAACCATTAGTCACCCCGCAAACTCTTCCCTATTTTTTGGTTTTCTTATCGTTGGTCGCAGGGGTTGTGCCCTCAGCAGGCTTGCGCTTTGCTCTGGTGCGCTTTACGGGTTTGGCCTCCTGTGCCTTGATGAAGTTCTCGGCTTTGTGGCTGTGGCTAAACTCAATAGGCTCAATCTTCTCGCCCTTTTCGGAAGCCTCCACAAGCAGTTCAACAGCCCTGACAATGTTGGGGATGCCGGGTGCGGGAGCTTTGGAGTAGATTTTCAGACCAGCCTCGACAGCGGCCTTGGCGGTGTTCTCGCCCAAGACAGCAATCATAGGAATGTTCTCGGTGCCAAACTGCGACACGAGCGAGGCAATCTCGTTGGGGCTGTAAAATACCAACAGGTCGTAGTCGCTCAGTTTCAGGCCACTAAGGTCGGTGCTGACGGTGTGGGCGAAGATGAGGCTGTGGAAGTTGACTTTGAGCCTTTCGAGGGTCTGAGGAATCTCGGGATTGTGGGGCTCGGCCAGCGCGAGGATAAACTTCTCCTCCTTGTGTTTGAGGATAAGCTCCATAAAGCTATCGAACTTGCTGTCGGCAAAGTGGATTTTGCGTTTGCGATAGACGATGTACTTTTGCAAGTAGAGGGCCACAGCCTCGTTGATGCAGAAGTATTTCATCGTTTCGGGTACGTTCACACGAGCCTCTTCGCAGATGCGGAAGAAGTTGTCGATAGTGGTTCTGCTGGTGAAAATTACCGCCGAAAAATCGAGAATTTCGGTGCGTTGGCTACGAAATTCTTTGAGCGATACACCCTCAATACGCATAAAGGGCTTGAAAGTGAGGTTGAGTTCGTTGTTCTGTGCAACCTCGTAAAATGGTGACTTTTCAATAACCGCAGGTTGGGGCTGCGAAATAAGTACGTTCTTAATTTTCAATGCTTTGAGTTTTTTTGGTTCGACATTAAGTGGTACCAATCCTCACCGCAAGGGTGACAACAATACCAATGGGAATCAAAACGACGGTGCAAAGGTACAAAAACCAAAGTAAAATAGAAATTTTTTGTTCAATAAAGAAAATTAAACTTTTCATTGCAAAAATAACAAGGCCCAGCGCGGCCACCACAACAGCCGCACCGCCAAACCACACAGCACTGCTTCCCATATTGACCACAAAGAAGAGTGCCAAGGGGGTAGCAACCAACGCCACCAGCGCCATTGTCGTATCGGCCACTATATTAACTCCTTGCGCCAAGTCGGGGCGACGCACCAAAGAGCATATTCCACTCGTGAGGCTTCGCTGTATCGACCCCAGCGCCAGAGCCACCACAACAAACATCGGCCCAATCCAGAGTGAGTCGAGCATCGAGTGGCTTTCGGGTAGGGCAAAATCCATCACCCTGATGGCCACCGTAGCCCAGAGCGCTATTCCCAGCGCCACCGAGCTCCTCACGGCCCTAATATAGAGATAACTCAATTCATCCGCAACTCTTATGCCAATATGTCCTCCGAGGATGATTTTCACCATCTGGCCAAAATAACCTCCGTAGGCGTAGAGCACAAAAAGGTAGCCCACAAAAATCGCCACCAACATAAGGCCTACAACCCAGTTGTCGGTCAGTCTGAATAGTTCCGCGCTCTGCCTTGCACCCTGTTCCACAAGTGTGGCTTTGGGGCCAAGTAGCTCTTCCAAGCCCACACGCAGGCTATCAGCAGCGGCAAGGGGCGAGTGGCCCGAAGTGAGGGTGTCGAGCACGGGGGGCTGTATGGTGGGCTCTAATGGCATAGGAGTGTGGCTCTATAAGTTTGTGGCTAATTAACTCTTTCTTACCGAGATACGGATGTTTGTACCTTTGCCCATCTCGCTCTCGGTGACAGCGATGTGGCCTTTATGGTACTCCTCTATTATGCGCTTGCTCAGCGAGAGGCCCAAACCCCAACCTCGGGTCTTGGTTGTAAATCCCGGCTCAAAAATCTTCTTCCAGTTCGATTTGGCAATGCCCTTGCCCGTGTCGCGCACGTCGATGTAGGCCCACTCGTCGTCTTGGCTCACAACAACGTCTATTGTACCGACGCCTTGGAGCGCATCGAGCGCATTTTTTAGGAGGTTCTCCACCACCCACTCAAACAGAGCGGCATTCATCTGCACCATCACAGGGGCAATGGCAAGGCCGTTGTAGTTGAGTGTCACTTTGCGAGGTATGCGTGTGCGGAAGTAGAGTACGCAGTCGCCCACCACTTCACCCAGATTGGTTGTGTTGAGCGAGGTTTCCGAGCCTATTTTGCCAAATCTGTCAGCCACCTTTACCAGACGTTTGAGGTCTTTGCTCATCTCCTCCACAGCTGCGGGGTCAATGCCTTGCGAGCGCAGATATTCGAGCCAACCCATAAGCGACGAGATGGGTGTGCCGAGTTGGTGGGCGGTCTCCTTGGCCAAGCCTATCCACACCCTATTCTGCTCGTCCTGCTTGGAGGTGCGGAACGTCAGGAAGGCGAAAAATACAAATATGGCCACCACGGCTAGTTGTACATAGGGGAAGAGGATGAGCCAATCGAGCAGTGCCGAGTTGCCATAGAAGAGTATGTAGCGTGAGCCTCGTGGGGTGCTAATCTCTATGGGGTCGTTCTGCCTCGACAGCTTCATAATCAGCTTCATACGTCGTTCGGGGTGGTTGAGGATGTGCTCGGGTACCAAGTGGGACTTCTCCACACGTCCGTTTTCGTCGAGCAGGACAAAGGGTATGTTCTGATTGTGAACGACTTGGAAGATTATGGGGTCGTTGTGGGTACTCTCGCCCATACGTTCCATTGCGTAGGACCAGAGCGCCATTTCGTTCATCTCTTTGAGTTGCAACATACGCGACATACGCGTAGTAAAGAGTAGCGACAGCGAGCCGATTATCACCGCAATGCTGATAACCAGTAGCCTCTTTCGGTAGGGGACCCCCTTAACTCTTTGCCATATTTTGTCGAGTAGTGCGCTCATAGGAATTCAAAAACGATTGCTTGCTTGGCTTTATTGTTTGGCCGTGTCTTGTTCGGAGAGTATTCTTGCATACTCCTCGGGGTTGGAGAGTATTGAGATAGCTTCCTTCAATTCGCCATCGTCTTTCAGGTAGTGGACAATGCCGCCTGCGGTGTAGCAGTAGCGACGCACAATCTCGTTCTCGATTATCTCCCTCATCTCGCGCTCGTAGAGTCGCAGGTTGTCTTCGCTGTTGTTGTTGAGGTTCTTCTCAATCAGGGCAATCTGCTCGTCCATATTCTCCTTCCAACGCTGCTGTTCGGCGGCCTTCTTAAACTCTTTCCAGAGAGTGTTTGCGTAGCTTTCCCACAGCACCTCTTTGTCGCTCATCCACTCTATAAACTCCTCGTAGTCGGCCTCGGTGAAGTGGTATGTTTCGGGTGCGACGTTGCCTTCGAGTCGGTCGTAGTGGAGGGCGCAGAAGTGGTTGAGGAAGTCATCCACAAAGCCCTGAGCATAGACCACCGCAGCAAACGAACTCACATACTCAGGCTCCAACTTCCTATCGGGCATAACACCGCCACCGTCGTAAACCCTACGGCCATTGCGAGTCTTAAACTCCGAGATGAGCGAGTCGGGGATAGTGTTGTAGCTGCCGTCGTCGTTGTGGGCGGCATAGTCGATGGCCTGAATACACCTTCCGCTGGGTAGGTAGTACTTCGAAGTGGTGAGCTTGGCGTAGGCCCCATAGCCGAGCTGGAATGTGCTCTGCACCAATCCCTTGCCATAGGTGCGCTGGCCCACCACAACAGCTCTGTCGTGGTCTTGGAGTGCGCCCGCAACAATCTCGGCTGCCGAGGCCGAGGAGCCGCTTGTCAGCACCACCAGTGGTATGTCGGCAGCTATGGGTTTGCTCTCGGTTTTGTATGTCTTATTCTCGGCGTGCGATTTGGAAGAACGGGTGCTCACAACCTCGCTGCCTGCGGGCAGAAACAGAGCGAGTGTCTTGACCGCCTCCTGCAATACGCCGCCACCATTGCTACGGTAGTCGATGATGAGCGAGGTCATTCCCTCGGCCACCAGTTCCTCGTAGGCTCTCAGCAGGTCGTTGCTGCAACCTACCGTAAATTCGTTGTGGTCGATGTAGCCCACACCCTCGGCCACCATACCGTGGTAGCGCACGCCGGGGATGGAGATAATCTCTCGTGTAATCTTCACCTTCTGAGGCTCCCCCGTTGGGAACTTACCCACCTCCAAGGTGAGTGTTGTGCCCGGGTCGCCTTTTAGCTTACTGCTGACCTGATCTGAGGTCATACCCTTGGCATCCTTGCCGTCTATTTTTAGAATCTTGTCGCCCGGACGTATGCCCGCCCTGTCGGCAGGCGACCCTTCGTAGGGGAGCGAAAATTCCACCCACTCGCCTCTTTGGCGAATCATCGAGCCCAAGCCACCATATTTGCCGGTGGTCATCACGTCGAACTCCTCCATACTCTCGGGCGAGAGATATACCGAGTAGGGGTCGAGAATCTTGGTCATACCCTCAGCTGCGGCCTTCATAATCTTGTCGCTCTCGATGTCGTCCACATAAAAGAGGTTGATGTTACGCATCATATTGACCAGCACCTCCACACTCTGGCCCAAGCGGAATGTGCTATCCTTAGCGGCTGCAACGAGTAGTATGCACCCCGCAAGGGCCACCACCGCCACCACACTTTTTACTCTGTTTCTCAACTTCATAGCCATTCTTCCGTTTGAGGATTATTCCTTTTTCGACAGCTCGCCGCAGATGCGAAAGCGTGCTTGCTCGGCCTCGCGCCTAACGCCACTAATGGCTATAAGGTTGGCTCCCGCCTTCTCTACCACCACCTTGTCGTCGCCACCCAAGTAGCGCAGACGTTTCAGAGGGCTGGTAGCCCTAAATACCACCCTCTCGGCACTACGCCCCTCGGCCTTATAGCCACACCTGAGCATAGCTCGATGTATGTCGGGCAACGAGCTTTCGTAATCGCCCTCAATGGTGTAGGATGTGAAACCGTAGGCAGGATAGGTGGCCGAAATGGCTACCACCGCTACCAACAATACAAACCCTCTGCCACCAATCAAATCGGCGGGCGCAATGGCCAATGTTCCCGTAAGGTGCATCGCAACAAACAACACACCAACGATAAGCACCAATTTTACAAAGTGGCGCAAAACTTTTCCTATATAGTCGTTATTCATAGTTATCACAACGTTTTCGTTAGTTCCAAAATTGTATCTCTGACCTGCTCCATAAGCCAGTGGGGTGTGGAGGTTGCTCCGCAGATACCCACATTTTCTACCCCCTCAAACATCTCGGCTCGCAACTCCTCGGGCGACTCAATCTTTATGCTGTGGGGGTTGGCGTTGTGGCAGGTCTCAAAGAGCACCTTGCCGTTGGAACTCTTTGCACCACAAACAAATACCACCATATCACACTCCGATGCAAAGGCCCTGAGGTGTTCCTCGCGACCTGCCACCTGTCGGCAGATGGTATCTCTGACTACGACACTCTCAGGATTGGTAGAGCGACTCAGCACCTCATCTCTTACTTGTGAAAAGAGAGCAAGGCTCTGGGTGGTCTGCGATAGCAGAAATATGGGGTGGTTGAAATCAATCTCGTCGAGGTCGGAGAGTTTTTCGACAACAATAGCCCTGTTGTCAATCTGACCGTTGAGGCCCACAACTTCGGCGTGGCCCTTCTTGCCCAAAATCAACACCCTGCCTCCAACCTCGCTCATCTGGCGGTCGGCCTCGATGGTGAGTTTTTGGAGCTTGGCCACAACGGGGCAGGTGGCGTCGGCATAGCCGAGGGCGCACTCTTCAAGCCTATGGTAGGTGCTCTTAGGCTCGCCGTGGGCGCGAATGAGGACTTTGGTGTTGCTGCTGGGGGCTATGTTGGCCAGTTCGGCGTGGGATATGGTCCTTACGCCCAGCCTTTCGAGGCGTGCCACTTCGAGGTCGTTGTGGACAATGTCGCCCAACGAATAGACCGAGCACCCCTCGGCCACAAGTTCCTCGGCTTTCGATATGGCGCTCACCACACCATAGCAGAATCCCGACTTGGTATCTATCGTAACTTTCATAAGTAGCCAATTGTTCCAATTTGAGCCCTATGCACCCAAAACCTCGCGGAGCCTCTCCTGAAACCACTCCAACTCCTCTTCGAGGGTCATACCACCATTGTCAAGCACTATGGCGTCGTCGGCCTTACGCAAGGGGCTGATAGTGCGGGTTTGGTCGAGGTGGTCGCGTTGGCGGATGTTCTCCACAATCTCCTCTCGGCACACCTCCTCGCCTTTGGCAAGCAGTTCTTTGTAGCGACGCTCGGCCCTCACTTCGGGGTCGGCGGTCATAAAAATCTTCATCTCGGCATTGGGGAATACCACCGTGCCGATGTCGCGGCCATCCATAACCACACCCTTGTCGCGGCCCATCTCCTGTTGTAGGGCCACCAGACGAGCCCTCACCTCGCCAATGGCGCTGACCGCGCTGACGAGGTTGCTGACGGTGATGGTGCGAATCTTGCCCTCAACCCACTCGTCGTTGATGTAGATGTCGCTCGCACCCCTCTCGGGATTGAAGCGGAAGGATATGTGGATGTTGTCCAGTTCGCCCACCAAGCGCTCCTCGTTGAGGATACCCCTCTCAACACAGTCGTGCTCAATGGCGTAGAGGGTTACGGCACGATACATTGCGCCCGTGTCGATGAAGATGTAGCCCATATGTGCAGCCACCATCTTCGCGAAGGTACTCTTGCCACACGACGAGAATCCATCGACGGCAATAACAATTTTTTTATTTGGTCTTGAATAGCTTGCTAAATTCATTGAAGTGTATGTCTATTTGTAGATCGGAAATCATCGAAATCAGTAGCGACACGCCAATCAGGGTGATGACAATGCCGGAAATGCGGTTTATCCAGAGCAGGTGGCGTGGGCGGAAGTACTTGCGAATCATTTTCAGCAGCGACGAGAGTCCTATCCACCAGCCTGCACATCCGGTGAAGATGCCCAAAATCATTGAGGCATTGGCAAATGCGTTCTCGTCAGTGTCGTAGAATCCCATCGACTTTACGGTGGCAATCAAGGCTATGTGTACCAAGATGTAGGCTGGATTGGCAAAGCTCAATAGGAAGCCCGAGGCGTAGTCCTTCCAGTTGAGGTGGTCGCCTTGCGCCTTGTTGCGTCGGAGCTGCATATCGGGCTTCTTCAAGAATATGTTCACACCAAAGGCTGCAATGCAGATGCCCGCAATGCACTTTATGAGCAACATATTACTCTCAATAAATCCCGTCACAAACGAGAGCGAGAAGAAAGCAATAGAGGCGTAGAAGGTGTCGCTGGTGGCGATACCCAAGCCTGTGGAAATACCCGAGAACCACCCCTTGCTCACATTGCGCTGGATGGTTAGTATGGCGGTTGGTCCGGGTGGCATAGAGGCCATACAGCCTACCATAACTCCGCCTATGAAAGTCATCAACCACATAATTTATTTTGTCTAATGTCTAACATCGAGTGTGCCTTGTTGCGTTACGCTTGCTTCGGAAGTCCTCCTGCCGCCTACCGTCAACCGCCTACCGTCAACCGTCAACCGTCAACCGTCTGCTGACTGCTGGGAGGACTGGGAGTACTGAGAGTACTGAGAGTACTGGAAATAACCCAGAGAACCCAGTAAGCCCAGTAAACCCAGTAAGCCCAGTAAACCCAGTAAACCCAGTAAGCCCAGCAACTTGGGCCTTATAGGCCTTATACGCCCTAAGTTCCCTAATATCCCTAACAATTCTCAATTTTCACCTCTCGGCTTGACGCATAGTTTTCCATTTACAAAGATAGTGTTTTTGGGGCAATAAATAGACTCTCATAGCAGGAAAAATGGGCGGGGATGAAAAATTATTTATCCGATTGGAGTAATATCCCACCAAAAAGGTTATTTTTGTAAAAAATAAAGGCTTTTGTTTGTCTGTTTCATCCCCGAGGCAGAAATATCCTTTGGGGTGGGGCAGCCGAACGACCAACAAATAGGCAACAATGAGAATTACTCTAAAAAGATACCAACGCCTTCTATTGGCTCTATTGAGCATCGTTTTGCTCAGTTTGGGATGGCTGCGTGTAAGTGGCCTAACGCTCTTTGTGGCACTCGTGCCGCTACTACTCATATCGGCCTCCTACGACTCATCGCGTCGCCATTGGTGGGCTATGGCGGGGTGGACTTCGCTGGTTATGGGTGGGTGGTGTGTGGCCACTTGTTGGTGGATTTACTACGCTGCGGCTGTCGGTATTGTGGCCGCTACTATTGTGCAGATTCTGCTCTTTGGTGGTGTGCTGATGATCTACCACCACTTCTCCAAGCGCGCACGCCCCATACACGCCTACACTACCCTCATTGCGGGTTGGCTCTGGGCCGAACACCTCTACCTCCACGGCGAGATTTCGTTCCCTTGGCTAGTCTTGGGCAACGGCTTTGCAGGCGACGTGTGGGCGGTGCAGTGGTATGAGCTGACGGGCGCACTGGGTGGCTCACTCTGGGTGTTGATTGTCAATGTATTGCTCTTTGAGGCGTTGGTTGGTGGCAAGCCTCGAAGGAGGGGTTATGTTGTAGCCTCTCTGGTGGCTTTGGTCCTTCCCATTGTGGCTTCGCTCATTATAGGTGCAACCTATGCCGAGCCCGAAGGTGCTCCGAAGGCAAAGGTGACTGTTGTGCAGCCCAACTTCGACCCCTACACCGAAAAATACACCACCCCCACAGCTCGACAGCTTGCCATACTCACCTCACTCATCGGCACCGCCCCCTCGGATGTGGACTTCATTGTTTTGCCCGAGACGGTTATTGGCGATAGTGGCGACGCTATTTGGGAGGATAGGCACCTAGCGAGTGGCTCGGTGGCTCAACTGGAACGATATAGGGCACAACGCTTCCCCGAGGCGCAGATTGTTGTGGGGGCAATGACCTATCACCGCTATCCCGACCCGGCCAAGGCCAGCCCAACGGCTCGCAGGAGTGGCTCGCTCTGCTACGACCGCTACAATGCCGCATTGGCCCTCGATGGCGACTCAACTCTCAAAGTGAGCCACAAGTCGCGCCTTGTGGTGGGAGTGGAGAAGATGCCCTATATGAACTTGCTCAAACCGCTCGAAAAACTGATTGTCGATATGGGCGGCACAACGGGTCAGCTTGGTACGGACAAGTATCGTCGCACCTTCTACCTACGCAATTCGCGTTTCCCCTATGGGGTGTCGGTGGCAGCCCCAATATGCTATGAGTCGGTCTATGGTGACCACTTTGGCGCTTTTGCGACCGACGGAGCCGAGATTATGATGGTCATCACCAACGACGGGTGGTGGCACGATACGGAGGGTTACCGTCAGCACTTCTCCTACTCACGCCTGAGGGCTATTGAGAGTCGTCGTTGGGTGTGTCGTGCGGCCAACACCGGCATTAGTGGATTCATCTCGCCCACGGGAGAGGTGGTGCAGAGGCTCGGTTGGGACAAGCGAGGCTCGCTCACCCAGAGCGTGACCCCCTTGCGTGAGCCCACTTTCTACGCCAAGGCAGGCGACTATATTGGTCGCCTCGGCACATACCTATTCATACTCTCGTTGCTCTACTATGTGAGCTACCGCATACGTCGTCGCAACCACCTTGTAAACTGATAATCAGGCCTATTGTGGGCCGTCAAACCAATAAATACACCTCTCCAAAGAAATGAACTACACACAGACAACCCAATTCTTATTCAACTCCTTTCCCTCCTACCAACACGTTGGCCCGGGTGCCTACAAGGAGGGACTGCAAAACATAACCGAGATGTGTCGCCGTCTGGACAACCCCCAGCGCAACTACTTCACCATCCACGTTGCCGGCACCAATGGTAAGGGGTCGGTGTCGCACATCCTCGCCTCGATTTTGCAGCAGGCGGGCTACTGTGTGGGTCTTTTTACTTCGCCCCACTTGGTTGATTTTCGTGAGCGTATCAGGGTCAATGGCAAGTCCATAAGCGAGAGGGATGTTGTTGCCTTTGTGCGTAAGCACCGTGAGGAGATGGTGTCGCTTGGGCTCTCATTCTTCGAGATGACCACAGCTATGGCTTTCGACTACTTCTCCGAGCAAGATGTTGAGGTGGCGGTGATTGAGACAGGGCTCGGTGGTAGGCTCGATTCGACTAATATCATCACCCCCATACTCTCGGTCATCACCAACATCGGACTCGAACATACAGCAATGCTTGGCTCTACCCTGCGAGAGATTGCCTTCGAGAAGGCTGGTATCATCAAGCGCGATGTGCCTGTTGTGGTGGGTGAGAGTCAGGAGGAGAGTGATGAGGTCTTTGATGGCGTGGCTGCCGAGCGAGGTGCCCACCTCGTCTATGCCGATAGGGAGTGGGAGGTGGTCGATACGGAGCCCTCAGCCCAGAGTGTGCGCTACCACATCCAGCGTCCTCGTGACGGCCGCACCCAGATACTCGATTTGGACCTTATGGGTAGCTATCAGCGCAAAAATATCCTCACAGTTCGCACCGCGGTGAGCCTACTGCGCCACCGTACACCTCTGAATATCTCCACCCGCGCTTTGGTGGAGGGTGTGCGCTCGGTGGTGGAGAGCACGGGTCTTATGGGTCGTTGGCAGAGGTTGGGTCAGTCGCCTGCGGTCTATTGCGATACGGGTCATAACGCCCACGGACTCAGGGAGGTGGTGGCTCAGATTGAGGCTCAGAAGTACAACAGGCTTTTTATGGTTGTGGGTATGGTCAACGACAAAGATTTCGATGCGGTCATCCCTCTTATGCCCCACCAGGCATACTATATATTTACAGCACCCTCGGTGGCACGCGCCTTGCCTGCATCACAGTTGGCCGAGAAATTTGTAAGCGAGGGCTACGAGGGCGAGGTGGTCGAGGGAGTGCACGAGGCCTACCGCCGAGCAATTGAACTTGCCGGCCCAGAGGACTTTATCTTTGTTGGAGGCAGCAGCTTTGTAGTGGCTGACCTACTAAGCGAGTAGTTAGAATTGAAAATTAAAAGCGCGGGTATTAAATTTAATGCCCGCGCTTTTTGGTCTAACGTCTAACGTCTAACGTCAAACGACCTAAGTCAAAATAATTTCAATTTGAAATCGGGTATTAAAAAAGATACCCTCGCTATTGATTGTTGGGGTGTGTTGTTGGGTTGCACTAAGATATGCTTCCTACGAGAAGCGACGGAAGCGCAATCCCAACACACCCCAAAATGCCTCTCCAAATATGGAGCCGCTCATTTTCGATGTGCCTAAGGTGCGGTCGCGGAAGATTATGGAGACCTCCTTGATGTTGAAACCCAACTTCCAAGCCGTATATTTCATCTCAATCTGGAATCCGTAGCCCTTCATACGCACACGACTGAGGTCGATGGTACGCAACACCTCGGCACGGTAGGCTACAAAACCGGCCGTGGCGTCCCTCACCGGCATACGGGTGATGCAACCCACATAGCGCGAGGCGCAGAACGACAAGAGCAGACGGCGCATCGGCCAATTGACCACATTGACTCCGCTCACATAGCGTGAGCCGATGGCTACATCGGCCCCCTGCTCCAACTCGGCTGTAAGTCGCACGAGGTCGTCGGGGTCGTGGGAGAAGTCGCAATCCATCTCATATACAGCCTCGTAGCCCCTATCCAAGGCCCAGCGGAAGCCTGCAATATAGGCTGTGCCGAGGCCTAGTTTACCCTCGCGTTCGAGCAGAAATAGGCGCTCGGGGTGGGCCTCAATGAGCCTCTTGACTATTGTCGCAGTGCCATCGGGTGAGCCGTCATCGACAATCAGTATGGAGTAGTCACCGACGAGCGAGAGAACCTTCTCGACCATAGCTTCGATGTTCTCACGTTCGTTGTAGGTTGGTATGATTATCAGTTTACGCATTTGTTTCGGTAGGATTTTGCACAAAAATAGTTATTTTTGCCGAAAAGAATCACACATCGTGCCCAAAACACTAAATTTAACTCTTTCGCCCAAGCAAGCTGCCTCCACCGAAGGGTGGCTTTCGATTGCGGTCCGCACTCTCGGCATACGCCGCGAGCAGGTGGCTCTGGCCCGAGTGGTAAGGCGCTCGGTGGATGCCCGCCACCAAACTCCCAAAGTGTTGCTTACGGTAGAGATTTTTGTCGATGGCGACACTCTGCCCGAGGAGATTCATTTCGACTACCCCGATGTAAACGGCAAGACGGAGGTAATTATTGTTGGCTCCGGCCCGGCAGGATTGTTTTGTGCCCTGAGGCTCATTGAGCTCGGCCTGAGGCCCATACTGCTCGAAAGGGGTCGCAAGGTGGACGATAGGCGCAGAGATATTGCCCAGATTCATCGTGGTGCAGGTGTCGATAGCGAGTCGAACTATGCCTTTGGTGAGGGTGGCGCAGGTACATTCTCCGACGGCAAGCTCTTCACTCGTTCCAAAAAGCGTGGCGACTACAACCGTGCACTCCAAACCCTCGTTTTCCACGGCGCTTCGCCTGAGATTCTCTACGAGGCCCACCCCCATATTGGTACCGACTGCCTGCCGAAAATTATTGAGCAGGTGCGCCAGACCATACTTCGTGCGGGGGGTCAGATATACTTCGACTCAAAGGTGACCGACATTGAGATTCGCAACCAGAGGGCTGTGGGTGTGTGGCTTGGCGATAGGCTTGTAGAGGGAGCCGCTGTGGTGCTCGCTACGGGTCACTCGGCCGACGACATCTACGAGATGCTCCACGCCAAGGGTGTGCTTTTGGAGGCTAAGTCGTGGGCTATGGGTGTGAGGGTAGAGCACCCTCAGTCGCTCATCGACCGCATACAGTACCATTCGGAGGATATGAGGGAGTGGCTGCCCGCAGCATCCTATACCCTCACTTCGCAGGTGGCCGGCAGGGGAGTCTATTCGTTCTGTATGTGTCCAGGCGGAGTGATTGTTCCGGCAATGACCGACTACCGCGAATGTGTTGTAAATGGTATGAGTGCTTCGGCACGCTCTTCGCGTTGGGCCAATGCAGGCATTGTTACGGAGGTTAGGCCCGAGGATTTCCCCCACCTCCACGAGGAGTGGGGTGTGTTGGCGGGTTTGAAATACCGTCAGCAACTCGAACGTCACGCCGCCGAGATTGTTGGTGGCGAAGGTACAGCCCCCGCACAGCGTCTGGCCGACTTTGTGGCCGGCAGGGTGTCGATAGACCTCCCACGCACGAGCTATCTGCCTCGGGCTGTGGCGCGACGTGGCGAGGAGTGGTTGCCCGACTATATGGCTCACGCACTCCGAGGCGGTTTTAGTCAATGGGGCGCTCGTATGAGGGGCTTTGTGACCAATCAGGCTCAAATCATAGGTCTTGAATCGCGCACCTCTACCCCTGTTCGTATTCCTCGCGATAAGGATACTTTTGAACACCCCACCGTAAGCCACCTCTACCCAACGGGCGAGGGAGCTGGCTATGCAGGAGGTATCATCTCGGCAGCCTTGGATGGCACTCGTGTGGCTGAAATGGTAGCCGCAAAGATTAAGTAGGGGATAAGTTCGGTTATTTTTCGTATATTTGTAGTAGCATTAACCACAACCACATTATTTTTTAGCCACAATGAAACGAATCTGTGCCCTCACAATGGTACGCAACGACGAATTCTACCTACGCAAGTGGGTGGAGTACTATGGTCGTGAACTGGGGCGCGAAAATCTATATGTCTATTTCGATGGCACCGACCAGAGTGTACCCTCGTGGTGTGAGGGTGTGAATGTGACTGTGTGCGAGAAGGTGGTGGGCAAGGTAGCCCGAGCCGACAAAGGACGCATAGAGTTTCTCTCGGGCGTGGCGGCAGGGCTGTTTGAGAAGTACGACCTTGTAATTGGCACCGATGCCGACGAGATATTGGTTGTTGACCCTGCTCTGGGAGTGTCGCTGAGAGAGTTCCTCAGCAGACAACCTATAAGTAGCTCGCTCTCTGGATTGGGTGTGGATGTGGGACAAAACACCCGATTGGAAGGGCCAATCAGAGAGGATGCCCCCTTCCTTTCACAACGTCACTATGGTCGCCTTTCGAGCCGCTACACCAAAGCCAATGTGCTTGCCCGTCCGCTCCGTTGGGGGTCGGGCTTCCACCGTGTTAAGGGTCACAATTTCCACATTACCAAAGGGTTGTATTTGTTCCATTTTGGCTACTTCGACTTGGGTCGCATCGAGGCCCGCTTTGCCGACCCTTCGCGTAGGGCCGATGGGTGGACCAAACATCTGGCCAAACGTTCTAAGACCATACGCCTCTGTTCGTCGCGCAAGGCCCACAAGTGGGAGTGTAGCGTGAGGCTGGCCCGTTGGGTGCAGACCCTCTTCCGTCCCCCTTATGCTCTGAACAAACCCTCTATGTTGGAGCAGGTGGTTATTGTAGAGATTCCCGAAAGATTCCACAACATTGTTTAGATAGGCTATGCATACCCAAGAAGTTGTAGATGTAGTATTCACTTGGGTCGATGGAGCCGACCCCGCCCACCGCGCCAAACGTATGGCTCGCGGAGGTGGCGGAGGTGTGACCTTAAAGGAGGATGTGGGAGGCGAGTGTCGCTACTCCTCCACGGGTGAACTATTCTATGCTGTGGGGTCAATACTACGCTTTGCTCCTTGGGTGAGGAAGATACACATTGTCACCGACAATCAAGACCCCCATATCGACCAGTGGGCAAGACGCCACTTCCCCAATAGTACCACCGAGATTGCTATTGTGGACCACAAGGAGATTTTCAGAGGCTACGAGCAATACCTTCCCACCTTCAACTCTATAAGTATTGAGTCGATGCTTTGGCGCATACCCGATTTGGCCGAGTGCCACCTCTACTTCAACGACGATATGTTTCTCACGCGCGAGGTTGAGCCTTCGCTGTGGTTTCAGGGCGAGAAGACCTATATCTATGCCAAACGTTTCAGCACCCTTGCCGGTAGGCTCTTGCGCTGGCTCAAACCCAAGCGCGGAGGCCACAAGCCATTTGGTTATAAGGATGCTATGGTCAATGCCGCCCGACTGCTTGGCTCGGGTCACTTTTGGCTCTTCCCCCACGCACCCCAACCCCTGCGTCGCAGTTGGTATGAGCGGTTTTTCGCCACCCACGCCGAGGTGTTGGAGCAGAATATACGCCATCCTTTCCGCGACCATAGCCAGTGGAGCTACGTTTCGCTCTTTATGATTGAGGGTCAGAAGGAGGGTGTGGTGCAGGTGCGCCCAAGCGATGGTATGGCACTCTTCTTGAAACCTTCGGCTCGCAAGAAGAGCGGATATATGGAACGCAAACTCTCCGAGGCCTACCACAACCCCTGCCTGCGCTTCGGCTGCATCAACTCCCTCGGTGAAGCCTCGCCAGAGGAGCAGAGGATGTTTCACGAGTGGGCCGGCAGGCTCATAGGAGTGAAAGAGTAGGTGGGGCGAAGGTTTCTGACCCCTCGCCACCCCCCCCCAAAAAAAAAGACTTAGGACATTTAGACTTTCGACGTTAGACGTTAGACCCCAAAATAAATAGCACAATGCAACCCGAAATTATAGCCAAATACTTCTCTCTCGACTCGGAGCAGCAGAGCAAAATGGATGCTCTGGGCGAACTGTATGCGGAGTGGAATGCCAAGATAAATGTTGTTTCGCGCAAGGATATAGACGAGCTCTATGTGCGCCACGTTCTCCACTCGCTCTCAATAGCTAAGGTGTGCCAGTTTGAGGCGGGGGCAAAGGTGTGCGACATTGGTTGTGGTGGCGGATTCCCCACCATCCCCTTGGCTATTATGTTCCCCGAGGTGGAGTTTACGGCTGTGGACTCCATTGGTAAGAAGATTAAGGTTGTCAGCGAGGTGGCCACAGCTCTTGGGCTGCGGAATGTCACCCCCGTAAATGCCCGCATTGAGGCCGTCAAGGGGGAGTTTGACTATGTTGTAAGTCGAGCTGTTACCGATCTGAAAACCCTCAAAGGATGGGCACTGCCCAAACTCCGCGTCGGTCAGAAGGGGTCGCGACCCAATGGTATGCTTGTTCTGAAAGGTGGCGAATTGGCCGAGGAGATTGCCGACGCGCGCCTCAGGTGCGACATCTACCGTATCAGCGACTGGTTTGAGGAGGAGTTTTTCCTCACCAAGCAGGTGATATACACAAAGCGTTAGGCTGCGCCTCTTGCACCCTGCCAACCATTTTGCCCCGAGGTAAGGGCACAACAAAAAAACCACATCGCGTCCGATGTGGTTTTTGTTTGTGCCATTCGAGCGGGTGACCTTGTCACCATCGTGGCATCGAATCAACTCTTAGTCCTCTCGACTATTTGTTGCGAAGCTCGTCCGAAACGGTGAGTTTCTTACGACCTTTGGCGCGGCGAGCAGCCAACACCTTGCGACCGTTGACAGTAGCCATACGAGCGCGGAAGCCGTGTTTGTTGATTCTTTTCCTCTTTGAAGGTTGATAAGTCCTTTTCATAGCGCTATTTATATTTGTTTATCAGTTTTCGTGATTTTCGGACTGCAAAGGTAATCAATAAATTCAAAATTCAAAACTCAAACTCCAAAATTGCGCTTTTTTATAGCAATTTATACAAATTTCCGTATTATTATATATATTTGTAGTGTCGCACTTGGGGGTGGCGGGCGGTGGAGCGCTGTGGCCGAAAACCCATTTGGGCGACGCGCAATTTAAGCACAAACCCACCTCACACCAACACCAATGAAGAAACTAACCCTACTCTTAGCCCTCATCCTCACAACACTCGCACTCGCTGCCCAAGGCTTCAAGCGCAGCACCCTCACTGAGCCTACCATTGCCTACCAATGGTATATGGCCGAGTTCAACTCCAATGCCCCCAAGGCCATTGGCGAGGGTGTGCCCCTCTTTGTGCCTGAGGGAGTTAGTCAGGTAGAGGTGCAGAAGTGGGCCGTTGTGAGCTACTTTGGCGAGGCTGTGAAGGGGTCGGTTGAGCCTACCCTTGTCATCGACGCTCGTTACGACGCCGAGGGCCGCCTTGTGAGCACCGAGGTGCAAGGCTCGGGCGAGCGTATGGTTGTAAAGTATAGCCCTGAGGGCGGTATTGTCCGCTGTGGCCTCTACAATGTGGCCGATGGTAGCACTATAAAAGATATGACCCCCTTCTTCACTCGCACCAAGTCGATGGGCGAGGCTATGCAGGGTCACGACAAGGAGAACGAAACTTACTACTTCGACTACTCTGGACGTGGCGATAGGTGTAAGTTTGTGGGCACAGGCCCCAAGCAGGACGACTACAACATCGACTTTCTGCTCACCCGCAAGAGTGCATCGACGCTTGGCTTCTCGCTCAGGTGTTTGGTGGTGTCGAAGGGCAGTCTGGTGATGAAATATGGCCTGTTCGGTTGGCGCAAAATTATGAAGATGCGCGGTGTGGAGAAGGCACAAAAGTGCTTCACCTACTACTGCGAAAGCCCCGAGAATTGCGATATGACGTCGCCCAATAGCTCGCGCAATATGACCCTCAATGAGGCCGGCTTCCCCTCTACCCGTAGCGCTGAGAGCCTCTTTGCCGACGGGTGGCAAAACGACGACTATTTCATTGAGTATGTCTTAAAATAGAATAACTCACACAACAGATTAACCATATAAAACACTGATTATTATGACTGTTTGGCAAGTAATTTTAGCAATCATCTTTCCCCCTTTGGCCGTAATCAATAGGGGGTGCGGCTCGTTTCTTATCACACTTTTGCTTACTGCTGCGGGTTGGGTGCCCGGGGTGATTGCGGCGTTGGTCATACTCAACAAATCTTAGGCAAAAAAACTCGGGTATTAAAAGATACCCGAGTTTTTTTGGTCTAACGTCTAACGTCTAACGACTCTCAACTATCGGCCAAATTCGCCGCAGATGGATTTTTTCAGTAGTTTGGCTCGGCGCGAGGGGGTCTGCTCCATCGCCAAGACATACATCATCTTCGTGACGGCGGCCTCGGTGGTCATATCGTGGCCACTGATAACGCCCACCTTTTGGAGTGCCACACCAGTCTCGTAGATGTCCATATTGACCTCACCATTGCTACACTGGGTGACATTGACAATGCTCACGCCACGTCGTATAGCCTCCCTGAGTGCGCCAATAAACCACTCTTTTGTAGGGGCGTTGCCTGCGCCGTAGGTTTCGAGCACAACGCCCTTCACTCCGCTACTGAGCATTGAGCGGAAGATGCTCTCGGTGAGGCCGGGGAAAATCTTGATGATAGCCACATCCCTCTCCAAAGCGGTGCTAATACTGAAAGGTGCGCCAGTCTTGGGACGGTAGATGTAGGGTTCGTTGTACTGGATGCTCACGCCCACCTCTGCAAGAGGGGGGTAGTTGTTCGACGCAAAGGCGCTCAACTCCTCGGCACTCTGCTTGGTGGTGCGGTTGCCTCTGAAAAGACGATTCTGGAAGTAGAGGCTCACACCCGGCACACGAGGACGCCCCTTTGAGTCCTTGGCCGAGGCAAACTCAATGGCCGTAACGAGGTTTTCTCTGCCGTCGGTGCGAAGCACGCCGATAGGAATCTGGCTACCCGTAAATACCACAGGCTTGGCCAAGTTGTGGAGCATAAAACTCAGTGCGCTTGCACTATACGACATCGTGTCGGTGCCGTGCAGCACAACAAAGCCGTCGAACTTGTTGTAGTTGGCCTCAATCTGCTCGGCCAATCGTATCCACAATTCGGGTGAGGCGTTCGACGAGTCGATAGGCTCAAAGGGGAGCACCTCGATGTTTACCTCTTGGCGACGCAACGAGGGTATCTCCTCGTGGATGTGGGTGAAGTCGAAGGGTACGAGTGCGCCACTCTCGGGGTCGGTGTGCATACCGATGGTGCCGCCTGTGTAAATGAGCAATACGGAACTTTTCATATCTCGGGGTAGTGTTAGTTTTTTAGGCCAAATGGTTTGTATGTGATTAGTTTAGTCCGAAGAGTTGGCGGGCATTGTTGGTTGTGACCTCGGCCACCTCCTCAGGGCTACACCCTTTCAGTAGGGCAATCTGCTCACAAATATACACCAAATTTTTGGGTTCGTTGCGTTTGCCCCTAAAAGGTACGGGCGAAAGGTAGGGAGAGTCGGTCTCCACAACCATTGCCGAGAGCGGAATCTGGGGTATGCTCTCCAACAGGGGGCTCTTCTTGTAGGTCGAAACTCCGCCTATGCCGACCAGAAAACCGCCAAGTTGGGCTATTCGCTCGTAGGTGTCGGCACTCTCGCCAAAGGCGTGGAGTATGCCTCGGGCCTTGCCCTTATACTCCTCCAATATGGCAAGCATCTCTGCCCACGCCGAGCGAGTGTGGACAACGAGCGGAAGGTTGTAGTCAATCGCGAGCTCCACCTGACGGCGGAAACACTCCTCCTGCTCGGCCCTGAAATCGCTACTCCAATAGAGGTCTAAGCCCACCTCGCCCACGCCATAGAAGCGCTCCACAGGTCGTTCGGCCGAGCCAACGGGGGCATCGCACCCTCCGCCATTGCAGTTGGCCAGCAACCTCTCCACCTCGGCCAACTCTTCGCGCCAATGGGGGTTGTCGTTTACAGATGTGGGGTGCAGACCAATGAGCGAGTAGCAGTCGTGGCGCTGGCGCGTGAGGGCAAACTGTGCTTGGTTGGTCTGGCTATCTATGGCAGGGAAGATGAAGGCCTCCACGCCCGCCTCGTGGGCACGCTCGAAGACTTCGCCTCTGTCGAGGTCGAACTCCTCGCCATAGATGTGGGTATGTGTGTCTATCAATCTCATTGTCTGTATGATTTGTTGAGTGGGCTACAATAGTCGCTCACATTTGCGCCCGGGCAGTACCCTGACGGCGTCGCACAACTCCAACCCCGTAAGCAGAGCCACCACCTTGGCAGGGGCAAAGCCTGTGCGGGCCACCAGCACCTCATACTCAGCCACCTCGCCCACACTCATAGCCTCCAAAAGCGCCCTCTCGTCGGGTTGGATGTTGAGCGTCTCGGTGGGATGGGTGGTGGGTGCAAGGGTACTCTCCTCGTTGTGGCTCACATCCCAGCCCAACTCGTAGATGATGTCGCCACCCGAGCATACCATCGAGGCTTTATTTTGTTTGATGAGTAGGTTGGAGCCGAAAGAGTTTTTGTCGAAGGCGCGCGCAGGCACAGCCATAAGTATGCGTCCGTAGCTCAGGGCACACTCGGCAGTTATGAGCGAGCCTCCCTCGTAGGGCGACTCCACAACCACCGTACCCGAGGCAAGGCCGGCAATGATGCGGTTGCGTGCGGGGTAGAACTTGCCAGTATTTTTGTGCTGCGACGACACCTCGGTCACTATCGCTCCTCCCTCGGCTATGATGCGCTCGGCAAGCGAGGCGTTGGCCGCAGGAGTCACCTCGGGCAGGGCACTGGCAATCACTGCCACCGTTGTTGCCCCCACTTCGAGGGCCGCACGATGGGCGCTTTCGTCGTTGCCAAAGGCAAGACCGCTGACTATGGAGATGTCGGCAACCTTGTCGTGGAGCTGCTCAATGAGCCTCTGCCCCACCTGCTGGCCGTAGTTGGTTATGGTACGAGTTCCCACAAAAGCCACCGATGGTTTCATAAGTGCCGCAAGGTTGCCCTGCACAAAGAGAACGTGCGGACGGTCGGCACACTCCCTCAGTAGGGGCGGATAGACGGAGTCGGTGGCAGCTATGGCATAGATGTGGTGCTTCTGACAATAGTTGAGTTCCTTCTCGGCGGCCCCAAAGCCCACGCGGGCGCGGATGTCGCCAATGACGCTCTGACGCACAATGCCCCCTTGGGTGCGTAGCTGCTCCTCGGAGGAGGCGAAGATAGCCTCAGCCGACCCGAATGTGTCTATTAGGTGGGCAATGGTTTTGTTGCCCAGTGCGGGGGTGTAGAGCAGTGCGAGGTCGGCGAGTGTCATAGTCGCAGGAGGGGTGAAAAGTCTTTGTAAATATCAAAATCAGAGGTAAAATTACACAAAAAATTTGGAGTTTGCGAGAAAATAGTTACTTTTGTGCTCCGAAAGCAACCCACTTGGCGACGGTTTTTGAACTGTTTTGGGTGTAAGTTGCTGGAAGATAAATAGTTGGTGCGATGGCCGAGTGGCTAGGCAAAGGTCTGCAAAACCTTCTACAGCGGTTCGATTCCGCTTCGCACCTCAAAAACAAG
>JAGBVY010000105.1 GCA_017630115.1 Tidjanibacter sp.
CAAGAAGGTGGCTCCGCAGTTTACTAGGTCGGGAGAAAGTCGAGTGCGATTTGTGAGGCGAGTTTCGTGCAAAACAAAGGAGCGAGTCCGCAGCTTACTAAACGTAAGTGAGGAACTCGCTCTCTGAGGTTTGGTGCGAAAATCGCCCACAAGGCGCACTTGAGGATTATTTCTTGGCCTTCGCTATTATAGCCCTACACTCCTCCAATGTCATCGCCATTGGGTCTTTACTCTTGGGAATACGGTAGTTCTTGCCTCCCGACTGGATGTAAGGACCATAGATGCCGGTCATTATGAAAAGGTCATCAACACCGTCGAAGGTCTTCAATGGGGTCTTGGCAACCTTATCCTGCTCCCTCTTCTGGGCGATGAGCTCAACAACACGCTCATAGGTAACGGTATAGGGGTCGTCGCCCTTGCCGAGCGAAATAAACTTGCCATTGTGACGCACATAGGGGCCAAACTTACCCACGCCAACAACAACCTCCATACCCTCATACTCGCCAACGGTGCGAGGCAGAGCGAAGAGCGAAAGAGCCTCTTCGAGGGTGATTGTTGCAATGAGCTGCTCTTTTTTGAGCGAGGCAAAACGAACCTTATCGCCGTCGCCACCAATCTGTACCATAGGACCATAGCGACCAATGCGAGCCGATACGGGCAGGCCACTTACGGGGTCGATGCCGAGCTGACGCACCGAGCCATTCTGGACAATCTGATTCTCCAAAGCCTTCTCTACACTCTTGTGGAAGTCGCCATAGAACTCGGCAATCATCTCGGTCCACTGCTCCTTGCCCTCGGCAATAGCATCAAACTCCTTCTCCACCGTTGCCGTGAAGTTGTAGTCGAGGATGCGGGGGAACTGACCTTGGAGATAGTCATTGACAAGCATACCAATGTCGGTAGGGGCGAGTTTGCCCTTCTCCTTACCAACAACCTCGCTGAGGGTCTTCTCAGTGAGCTTGCCTTTCGAGAGGGTTATCTGGTCGTATGCACGCTTCTGACCCTCCTTATTCTGTTTGATGACATAGCCGCGCTGGATGATTGTAGAGATTGTGGGGGCATATGTCGAAGGACGGCCAATGCCGAGCTCTTCGAGCCTCTTAACCAACAGAGCCTCGCTGTAACGATAGGGCTGTTGGGTAAATTTCTGCGTTGCAGTGGCATCCTTCATAGCCACCATCTCGCCCTCGCTGAGGATGGGCAGTACGGCATTGTCGTTATCGACCTCCTCGTCGAGCGACTCGGAGTAGAGTTTCATAAAACCATCGAAACGCACCTGCTCACCCGTAGCCACAAAGCGCTCGATGTGGCCGCCAACCTCAATAGTAACCACTGTGCGGTCGATCTGTGCGGGGGCCATCTGCGAAGCCACCGTACGTTTCCAAATCAGGTCGTAGAGTTTCTTCTCAACAGTTGTACCCTCAATAGTCTGACGATCGAGGTAGGAGGGGCGAATGGCCTCGTGGGCCTCCTGAGCACCTTTGCTCTTGGTTTTGTATGCCCTCCACGAGTGGTACTCCTCGCCAAAGAGAGCTACAATCTCGCTCTTAGCGGCACTCAGCGCCTGAGTGGAGAGATTCACCGAGTCGGTACGCATATAGGTAATGAAACCATTTTCATAGAGCTTTTGTGCCACCGACATAGTCTGTGCCACCGACATAGAGAGCTTGCGGCCAGCCTCCTGTTGGAGTGTGGAGGTGGTAAAGGGAGGTGCGGGATATTTCACCGCAGGCTTCGACTCAACACTAAGCACCCTAAAATCGACTGCTGCAATGCTTTGGAGAAAGCTAACAGCCGCCTCACGAGTGTCGAACTTACGGTCGAGTTCGGCCTTGAATACCTTGCCGTCGGCAGCAATAAAACGAGCCGCAACCCTATAAAACTCAACCGACTTGAAGTCGATAATCTCCCTCTCGCGCTCAACAATGAGCCTTACAGCAACACTCTGCACCCTGCCGGCCGAAAGCTGTGGCTTGACCTTCTTCCACAACACGGGCGAAAGTTCAAAACCCACAAGTCTATCGAGCACCCTACGAGCCTGCTGTGCATTGACAAGGTTCATATCCACCCTACGGGGTGCAGCTATGGCCGCAAGAATGGCGTTCTTGGTAATCTCGTGGAAGACAATACGTTTGGTCTGCTCAATGGGCAATCCCAAAACCTCTGTCAAGTGCCAAGCAATAGCCTCTCCCTCGCGGTCCTCATCGGAAGCGAGCCATACGCTCTCGGCCTGCGAAGCGAGCTTTTTCAGCTCAGCCACCATCTTGGTCTTTTCGGGGGCAATTTCGTAGGCGGGAATAAAACCACCCTCCACGTCAATGCCTATGCCTTTTTTGGCCAAATCGCGGATGTGACCATAGGAAGAACATACTTTGTACTCTTTGCCGAGGAATTTTTCAATAGTCTTTGCCTTTGCGGGAGACTCGACGATTACCAGATTTTTTTGTTGCATCTTATTGTTTATATGACTTATTATCATTTGCTTGTGGCCACTTGTGCCACCTCGAAAGGCCCAAATTTCGGGCCATACCTATATATATAGGCTGCAAAGATAAGCCACTTTGCGAATTTTTCAAAATTAGTGAGATAATTTGACAAAATAAGATGGAGGAGTGGAGGAATAGAAAATTGAAAATTATTTTGACTTAGGGCATTAATGCCCTTAATGCCCTTAATGCCTTTAAGGACTTAGGTCTTTCGACGTTAGACGTTAGACGTTAGACGCACAGCCAGAGGCTGTGATTTGTGGAGGGATTTTTGCGCCAAATGAAAAAGCGACACCGCAGCTTACTTGACGTAAGTGAGGATGTCGCTTTTGAAATTTGGTGCAGAAAGCACCCACAAGGCGCGCTCGAATTACTGGCCGATGATTGTGTAAGTAACCTCCACCTCCACCCCACTAACATCGAGCTTCACCATTGCCTCCTTCATAAAGTCGTAGGCGCCCATACCCAAGGTCACACGGCGACTCATCTGGTTGGACTCATCTTGGAGTAGCTGCTGCAAGTGGAGCGACATATCCATTGTGTAGCAACCTTTGGTGCGGTTGAGATAACCTCCATAGGCGATTTCGGTGTCGTAGTTGGTCTCGTAGTAATAGCCGTAATCGGCAATAGCTTCCAACTTGGGGTAGTCCACATACGCGCCCACGCGCTCGGGTGCGTAGTCATAATAGGTGTAGTCCTTCTCGGCCAGAGGCACGGTAACCTCAGCCTTGTTGATAAAGATTTTCTTACCCTCTGGCACCAAAGCCCTAAGCGAAGAGATAAAATCATCGTCGAACAGAAGCGTTGTAGTAACGCCCAGCACCCCCTGAACATATCCGTCCGATATGGCATTTTCGAGGGGTTTATCCTCGGGAACGTCGTAGTTGATGGATGAGGCAAAGGAGGTGGCCGAGTAGTCGTTATCCACCGCCGTCACAGCCCTCAACTGAGTGAAGGAGGTGTTGTTGGAGATGGAAAAGGCCCTCATAACATTGTCCTCAACGATAGAGGCCTCATTGCCCTTTTCGTACTCGTGGCCATAGGCTATAAGGTAGCTTGCAGGGCCTTCGTCGGTACTCCATTGGAGGTTGATACCATAGATGGCTGCATCGTCGGGCGAGCTACCAGAGGGAGTGATGCAGAGGCCGCCAAACTTATCCATCAGTAGCGTGTCGCTCTTATAAAGTGCCGTATCGGCCCACAGCTCGCCCATAAACTCCTCGGCCAGAGCAGCATCGGCCACCCTTAGGCTGAGTGTATCGAAGGAGTTGGCGCCATTAGGCTTGCCACTGAAAGTAAAGTTGTACATTGGGCGAGAGTCGATATACTCTTTGTAGTTGATGCCGCCATAGTAGAGCGAGTCGCGGTAGAGCCTCTTGCGGATGCGATAGACATCGAAACTCTGCTCTTTGAGAGTGTCGCCACCGAGGGTTTTCATACCCACAATCAGCGCCAACGAGTCGGGCACAGAGATGCGATTCTCGTAGGCAACGGTGTCGGTGCGCACGTTGAAGCCAAACTGCACCAAGGCCGTAGCGCGAGTCACAGCACCATAGTAGGGGTCGGTCAGTTTACCCATATAGGCGTAGTCGAGCGTACCGGTGGATATGGAGTCGGTGGCTGTGAGGTAGCCCTCAATGCCCTCGTTAAGAGTGGCAAAGCCCACCTCGAAACGCTGACCCGGAGGTACTATCGACGAGCCCAAGTTGTTGTCCACCTCGGTGCAAGAGCCAAACAAAAGCATAAGTGCCGACACCATAACGATGCCGACACCATAAAATTTAGATTCCTTAGAGAATAGATTCATAAAATTCCTTATACTGTGCGAGCCTCTCTTCGCTTGCGATATCGCCCGAGGGGCGCAATACCTTCTTGCCTTGCGAGGCCAAATAGTTCTCAATTTCGGCGGGCAACTGCTCCGCCTCAACAACAATGCCGTCTGCATTGTCAATAACGAGTTTGATGAGTTTTTCGTATGTCAAATCGCCCTCGCCGCCCAAATTGGCAGTAGGCACACCCTCGCCAATCATCGTCTCGCGGAAGGCCTCGCCCCAAGTGCCGTTGAACATATCGTCGTAGATGCTAAACACAATTTTGGCCGACGAGAAGAGTGGCTCATCGGTGTAGCAATTACGCAGATAGAGGGGCACAGCAGCCGAGAACCAGCTGTGGCAATGCACCACATCGGGCTTCCAACGCAACTTTTTGACCGTCTCCAACACGCCACGCGCAAAGAAAACAGCCCTCAGGTCGTTGTCGGCAAACTCCTCGCCCTCGGCATTACGCACCGTCGCCTTGCGGGGCGCAAAGTATTCATCGTTGTCGATGAAATAAATCTGCACACGCGCAGCTGGTATGGAGGCCACCTTGATGATTAGTTGGTGGTCGTTGTCGTTGATAATGAGGTTCATACCCGAAAGGCGAATAACCTCGTGAAGTTGATTGCGGCGTTCGTTGATGCAACCAAAGCGGGGCATAAAAGTACGAATCTCAAAGCCTCGCTCTTGCATAGCCTGCGAAAGTGTGCGACAAGTAGTCGCAATGGGGCTCTCAGGCAGATAGGGGTATATCTCCTGACAAACACACAGTATTTTTGCTCCTGCCACTTTTCTCTCTGGTTTTAGTTCCGCAAAAGTCCCCTATTGGTCAGCAGGTCGGCCCCTGCTTGGGCACTTTTACAAAAAGCCGATAATACATTGCAAAGATAATAAAAATTTTTTTCATTTCGCGCAACACTCCGCCCCTTATTTTTCGCAGACAACTCCCACTTCTTGTTTCCACCACACCCTACTATGGTTGTTGGTTTATCTCTTCGAGCGCCTCTTAGCTCTCTTCAAGACCCAATTAAAGCTATTTTCGGGGGCAAGGATTGGGGATTTGGAAAATTTGATAGTATATTTGTAGGTTAAAAGAGGCAATAAACCCATATAACTATGGCTAACGGAAATTTACGATACATTCTAAAAAACCTTGCCAAGCGTCACCGCCTGAGCGTCACCAATGAGGGCGGTCAGGAGGTGTGGTATGGTTTTTCAACCGCCTTGCGCGTGGCTCTCTATGGCCTTGCAGGGGTGGTTGTGGTTTTTATAGCAACCCTGCTCATTGCAGCCTTCACATCTGTTCTCGACGTAGTTCCCGGCTACGATGGCTCTCTGCTGAGGGAGAAGATGGTGGACAACATTGTGCGTATCGACTCGCTCGAACGTGAGCTCTCCTATATGAGAGTCTATACCGACAACGTAGCTCAGATTATGGAGGGTCGTGGCCCTGTGGTGCGTTCGCTCACCCCCACCGAAGAGCAACGCATACTCTCCGAGAAGGAGTTGGTTGCACCTTCGGCACTCGACTCACTCCTCAGGGCTCAGATGGAGGGCACGGGTCGCTATGGTCTGAACAACAAGCCCGAGAAAGCCAAACTCACCAACGAGGAGATTCTGCCCCCTGTGGCAGCCACAGTTGTGTCGAGTTTTGCTCCTGCATCGGGTCGTTATGGAGTGAGGTTATCGGTGGCCGACATCCAGCAGGTGTGTGCTGTGCAGAGCGGTACGGTGGTGCTCACTGTCTTTGAGCCTGAGGGCTACACCATCCAGATTCAACACTCAGCAGGCTTCATCTCCACCTATCGCGGACTGGGCCAAGCCCACAAGAGCGTTGGCGAGAGGGTTGAGGGTGGTCAGGCCATTGGCGCTACTTGGAATGAGGAGACCGCCTCAGGAGGCTCGGCAGAGATTGAGATACAGTTTTGGTTTGACGGCAAGGCCGTTGACCCCGAAAATTATATGGTTTTTTAACCCATTAGGTTAGTTTGTTATGAAACAGAAAATTGCACTTCTTGGCTCAACCGGCTCGATTGGTTGTCAGACACTCGACATTGTACGTCGTCGCCCCGAAGAGTTTGAGGTTACGACTCTCACAGCCGAAAATCGTTGGGAGAAGTTGGCCGAGCAGGCCAAAGAGTTTAAGCCCGACAGCGTGGTCATTGCCAACGAGAAACACTACAAAGCCCTCAGCGAGGCCCTCAGCAACGAACCTATAAAAGTATATGCCGGTGCGGCAGCCTTGGAGCAAGTGGTTGCCGGTGGCGAGGTTGATACGGTTGTCAATGCGCTTGTAGGCTATGCCGGTATGTTGCCCTCATTGGCAGCTGTTAAGGCTTCAAAGCGTCTTGCGCTGGCCAACAAGGAGAGCCTTGTGGTGGCAGGCAACCTGATTATGAGTGAGGCTGCCAAGCGCAACCTACCCATCCTCCCCATCGACTCCGAACACTCGGCCATATTCCAGTGTTTGGCGGGCGAGGTGTCGGCTCCTCGCAGAGTGATTGTCACCGCCAGCGGAGGACCATTTTTACGCACACCCGCCGAGAAGCTCGACAAAGTAACTGTGGCCGAAGCACTTGCCCACCCCAACTGGTCGATGGGCGCAAAGATTACCATAGATTCCTCAACGCTCGTCAATAAGGGTTTTGAGGTCATAGAGGCCCACTGGCTCTTTGGCCTTAGACCCGACCAAATTGATGTGTTGGTCCATCCCCAGAGCATTGTTCACTCAATGGTGGAGTTTGACGATGGCGCAATCAAGGCTCAGCTCGGCACTCCCGATATGCACCTACCCATTCAGTATGCACTGCGCTTCCCCGAGCGTGGCGAGTTGGGCGAGGATAGACTCGACTTCTTGAAGCACCCCACCCTCACATTTGAGCCTGTCGATGGAGAGAGATTTCCACTGCTGGCTACGGCTTACGACTGCTTGCGTCGTGGGGGCAATAGTTGTTGTGTGATGAATGGCTCCAACGAGGAGGCTGTGGCAGCATTTTTGGCAGGTAGGATAAAATATACCGACATTGCGCGCGTTATTATTGGAGCATTGGAGCGTGTGGACTTTGTGGCCAACCCCACTGTGGAGGACTACGCCGCCACCAACGAGGCATCGCGCCAAATAGCTCGCCAGATTATAGCCAAGTGCTGAAAGCAGGAAGGCGGTTTGAGAGGTTATTAGGGAGGTTAGAGAATTTAGGGAGCTTAGGGAAAGGCCTATAAGCCCTTAATGCCCTTAATGCCCCTAAGGCCTTAGGTCGTCAGACGTTAGACCTTAGACATTAGACAAAAAAAGAATGGAAATAGCTATTAAGATATTGCAGTTTGTCTGCTCCTTCACCCTGCTTGTGATGATTCACGAGCTGGGCCACCTTATGTTTGGTAAACTCTTTGGCGTGAGGGTCGAGGAGTTTCGCATCTTCTTTGGCAAGCCTTGGGTGCGTTGGCGCTGGGGCGAGACAGAGTATGGCGTGGGTTGGTTGCCATTTGGTGGCTATGCCAAGCTAGCAGGTATGGTAGATGAGAGTATGGACACCGAGGGGCTCAAAGGCGAGCCTCAGAGCTGGGAGTTCCGCAGCAAGCCCGCTTGGCAACGTCTTATCATAATCCTCGGTGGCGTGATGATGAACGCCCTACTGGCTTTTGCCATCTATGTGGGCATAAGCTACACTTGGGGCGAAAAATATATCTCCAACAGCGAGATGCCCTACGGCTACGACTACAACGCCTATGCCGAGCAATTAGGATTCCAAGATGACGACAAAATCATCTCCATAGGCGGCAAGCCGGTGGAGGACTACGCCAAGATTATGTCGCTATTGTTGATTGAGCAAGATAAAACCACCGTTGTTGAACGCAAGGGCCAGATGGTTACTATCGACCTACCCGTGCTGAGCGTTATGGAGCTATCGGAGCAGACCGACTTTGCCACCCTACGCATACCCTTTGAGGTAGGCGGTGTGGCCGAAGGTATGGGCGCCGAGGCCGCAGGACTCACCATTGGCGACAAGATTGTCGGTGTGGATGGCACCGAGGCCCGTTTCTACGACCAAGTGAGCCCCCTTCTGAAATCTCGCGCCGGAGAGAGCGTTCTACTCAGCGTCGAGAGGGCCGAGGGACAAGAGGTGGAGGAGATTGAGGTGGTAGTATCGAGCGAAGGCCAGATTGGTGTGTCGCTTGCCTCGCCCTCATACATTCCCGTACGCACCCAAGACTACACCCTATGGCAAGCCATACCTCGTGGCGCAGAGCGCGTTGTAGAGGAGATGAGCGACTACTGGAAACAACTGAAAATGATTGTGCAGCCAAAGACCGAGATGTACAAAGCGCTGGGCGGCCCAATATCTATTGGTAGCATATTCCCCAATGAGTGGAACTGGCAATACTTCTGGAAGATTACAGCCCTATTGTCGGTCATCTTGGCAGTGATGAACGTGTTGCCCATACCAGCACTCGACGGTGGTCACGCACTGTTTATCCTGATTGAGATGATTACGGGCCGCAAACCGAGCGATAAGTTTATGATGGTGGCCCAAGCTGTGGGTATGTTCCTCCTGTTTGCGCTGATGTTCTACGCCACATTCAACGACCTTACACGACTATTCTAAGAGAGCAAGGAGAATTGAGAATAGAAAGGGAGAGGAGGGAATTTAGGGAGTTGTCCTATAAGCCCTATACTCTGGGTTTTCTGGGTTTTCTGGGTTCACTGAGTTTACTGAG
>JAGBVY010000009.1 GCA_017630115.1 Tidjanibacter sp.
ATTTTGAGGATATTACTCTTGGCAAGCGACACCTCAATAATCTCGCGCGAGTAGAACGCCTGACGGAGGTTGATGTCGAAAATGCGGAGTGTTTCCTCATCTTTTGCCATCGAGTCGAGGAAGAGATGAATGGCGTTGCACGACTGCTCGGCACGCTGTGCGAGCGAACCAAAACAGAAGGCTTTGCACCTTTTTGCCACCTCCACGAGTTCCTTGCTGCAAGGAATGTTGTCCCAAGCCACGCCCTCGCAAATCTCATACGATGGAACGCCCTTCTCGTCGAGCGTTACCTGCACAGTGCCCGTAGGCTCTGCCACACGGGGCACAACGTAATTTACGCTCTTTTCGTTGAGAATATCGATAATCTCATCGCCAAGTTCGTCTTGACCAACGGCACTGATAGCAAGGCTCTCAACACCGAGTTGGCAAACGTGGTATGCGAAGTTTACGGGGGCACCGCCTATTTTTTTGCCGGTGGGGAATACATCAAAGAGCAATTCGCCCATACCGACTACGAGTTCTTTTTTCATACTCTTCATTTATTAAAGAAGTGGAACAATGTTTGTCCAAATGGAGTTGAGGATACGAGGGGTATTGCCCGAGTGCGATAGAGCCACAACAACGGCATTCTTCTCGGGGAATACGATGCAGAATTGACCCCAAGCGCCATCGAACCTCACGCCACCGTGACGGCAAAGCCACATCTGGTAGCCATACCCCTGCTCCCAATCATTCTCGGCTTTCAGGCGTGCGAGCTCTTCCTCGCTACGATTCAAGCCCACCGACTGCATAATTTGTGCCGAGGTGGCATCTGCAATCCACTCCTCGCTGAGGAGCTGGCGACCATTCCACACACCCTTTTGGAGCATAAATTGACCAGCCTTTGCGAGCGACTCGGTGGGGAGGAACAGACCCCAACCACCCGAGTTATAACCCTCGGGCGACTCTTCCCAGATGAAATCCTCAATGCCAAGAGGGGTAAAGAGTTTGCGATCAAGGTAGTCCACCAATTTCTCGCCAGTGACACGACTAACAATCACCGAAAGAAGGTAGGTGTTCATACTATTGTAGGCATAGCGTGTGCCAGGCTCAAAAACAATCTCGGAGGCGAGCGTCTTCTGCGCCCAGTTATCAAAATTACGGCACTGTGCAGGACCAATGAAATCCGAGCCAATGCCCGAGGACATTACCAGCAAATCCCACAGAGTCATCTCTTGGAGCCACTCGCTCCTCTCGGCGGGAAGTTCCTCATCTGTGAAGTAGTCCACCACCTTGTCCTGAACGCTCAATAGACCCTCATCGGCAGCGAAGCATACGCCAAGAGCTGTGAATGATTTGCTTGCCGACCAGAGAATGTGGAGTTCTTCGGGGGTGTGTCCCGTAGCCCAGCGCTCATAGACAACCTTGCCATCTTTGAGTACCATGAGGCTGTGGAGCTGATCGCACGCCACACCCCACACATCATCAAAGACCTGATCGCCAGCCTCTGCGAAACGAGCTTGTACCTCCTCGGAGGCACGGGGAAGCGCACCTCTCCCACAACAAGATGTTGCCAATAGGGCGCCTGCAAATAGACCTAATAATATCGTTTTTTTCATATTTTTCATTTTTTAAAGAAGTGGAAGAATGTTTTTCCAAATAGAGTTGAGAATATTGGGAGCATGACCCGATTGCGACAGAGCAACCACAACGGCATTCTGCTCGGGGAGGATAATGCAGTATTGTCCATAGGCACCATCGAACCTCACGGCACCGTAACGACAACGCCATATCTGGTAGCCATAACCCTGCTCCCAGTCGTTCTCGGCTTTCAGGCGCGCAAGTTCTTCCTCACTACGATTCAAACCTATCGACTGCATAATTTGCACCGAGGTGGCATCTGAAATCCACTCCTCGCTGAGGAGTTGGCGACCATTCCACACACCTTTTTGGAGCACAAATTGACCAACCTTTGCGAGCGACTCGGTGGAGAGGAAAAGTCCCCAACCTCCCGAGTTGTAACCCTCGGGCGACTCTTCCCAAACAAAATCCTCTATACCGAGGGGTGTGAAGAGTTTTCTGTCGAGGTAGTCCACCAATTTCTCGCCAGTGACACGACTAACAACTACCGAAAGAAGGTAGGTGTTCATACCATTGTAGTCGTAGCGCGTGCCTGGCTCAAACATAATCTCGCAAGCGAGGGTCTTTTGTGCCCAGCCATCGCAACCACCACGACACTGTGCGGTGTTGATGCGATCTCTGCCAATACCAGAGGACATCACTAGCAAATCCCACAGAGTCATCTCTTGGAGCCACTCGCTCCTCTCGGCAGGAAGCTCCTCGTCTGTGAAGTAGTCTACCACCTTATCTTGAACGCTCAATAGACCCTCATCGGCAGCGAAGCATACGCCAAGAGCTGTGAATGATTTGCTTGCCGACCAGAGAATGTGGAGTTCTTCGGGGGTGTGTCCCGTAGCCCAGCGCTCATAGGCAACCTTGCCATCTTTGAGTATCATCAGACTGTGGAGTTCATCGCACGCCACACCCCACACATCGTCAAACACCTGATCGCCAGCCTCCGTGAAACGAGATTG
>JAGBVY010000106.1 GCA_017630115.1 Tidjanibacter sp.
AGACGTCTTTTGACTTAGGTCGGTAGGCGGTAGACGGTTGACGATTGACGTTAGACACACATCCAAAGGCTGGGTTTTGTGAGGCGAGAGCAAGGCTTGCGCAGCTGAGGAAACCGCAGTTTACCGAGCGTAAATGAGGATTTCCGAAGCAAGCGTAACGCAGCTATCGCCCACAAGGCACAGCCGAAAGCACTAAAAGCGGCCTCCTGCGCCACCACCACCACTAAAACCTCCACCAAAGCCACCACCGAAGCCTCTGCCTCGGCCGAAGCCTCCGCCACCCATAATTATTGGGCCACCACCCGTGCCTCCGTGGAGGTCTTCATCCTCGAAGCGCCAGATGATGTGTCCGCAGTGCTGACACTTGTAGGCCACCTTATAGGTGCGATAGTGGGCGTTTTTGTTCACTTCCAAACGTTCGCCTGTGCGTTTCAGGGCGCTCTTCTTGCACTTCGGGCAGCGAGAGTTGAGCATCACGAGGGCCACAATCAACGCAACGAAGAGTAGGATTGCCCCCATAGCTATGGCAACGCCCCAGATGGGGAAATCATCCTCGGCTGCAAGCTCCTCGGGTACGACATTTGTGGTTAGCACCGAGGCTATTGCGCCAACGCCCTCCAACATACCGCTATCGAAGTCGCCCTCCTTGAAGTGGGGAATCATCACACGCTCAATTATGCGCTTGCAGAGTGCGTCGGGGAGCACACCTTCGAGGCCGTAGCCGGTCTCTATCTCAATAGCCCCCTGCCCCACCACAAGAAGTACCAGCAGTCCGTTGTCGCGTCCCTTTTCGCCTATGCCCCAGTGGCGGAAGAGCTCGTGGACAAACTCACGAGGCTCGGCAAAACCTATCGACTCCACAGCCACAACAGCCACTTCGGCCACCCTATTGGTACGCAGAGAGAGGAGGGTTGTGTCTATACGATAGACCGCCTCGGCAGAGAGCACATTGTCGGGGTTGCTGACAAAACGACGATAGTCCTCCGCCTGAACATTTGGCACACTCTTGGGGGTGTAGTTCTTCGCAACAAGACTCTGCGGGGCAAAACATATTGCTCCGAGCAGGATTGCTACTACGGCTAAAAAACGCTTCATTGGTCAAAAATCTACTTTTCTATGAACACAAATATAGGGAATTTTGTATATTTGCGGATAATATAAAGTGTAAATTTAATACAAATTTTATAAAAATTCGAGAGATTATGAACTCTACAAGTCTGAAAATCAGATTGATTATTATGAACTTTTTGCAGTTCGCCGTTTGGGGAGCCTACCTTACCAGTATGGGTTCCTACTTGGTGACTGTGAATATGGCCACAAACATTGGCTGGTTCTATGCCATTCAGGGCGTTGTTTCAATCTTTATGCCCACTCTGGTAGGTATTGTTGCCGACCGCTGGATTCCCGCACAAAAGGTGCTGAGCCTTTGCCACGGCTTGGCAGGTGCGCTGATGTTGGCTGCGGGTATGTATGGTCTTTCGACCGACGCTCCCACCTTTGGCATACTCTTCACACTCTACTCGCTCAGCGTAGCATTCTTTATGCCCACTCTGGCGCTCTCCAACTCGGTAGCCTACTCGGCTCTGAGTGGCGCAGGTTTGGACACCGTTAAGGCCTTCCCCCCAATCCGCGTCTTCGGCACTGTGGGCTTCATCTGCGCAATGCTTCTGACCGACGGTTTGGGCTTTATGACCAACGCCAAGCAACTTGTCTTCTCGGGTGCTCTGAGCCTTGTGCTCTGCCTCTACGCCCTGACGCTGCCCGCTTGCAAAGTAAACAAGCAGGTGGAGAAGAGGTCGCTTGTGGATACTTTGGGTCTTAGGGCCTTCACTCTCTTCAAGGAGAGGAAGATGGCTATCTTCTTCATCTTCTCGATGCTCTTGGGTGTTTCATTGCAGATTACCAACGGCTTTGCCAACCCCTTCATCACCAGTTTCAAGGGTATCCCAGAGTTTGCCAACACCTTTGGCGCAAACCACGCCAACGCACTCATTTCGCTTTCGCAGGTGAGCGAGACACTCTGTATCCTTCTGATTCCCTTATGCTTGCGTAAGTTCGGCATCAAGAAGGTTATGCTCATTGCAATGATGGCTTGGGTATTCCGCTTTGGCTTCTTTGGTGCAGGCAACCCCGGCGGTGGCGTATGGCTCTTCATCCTCTCGATGATTGTCTATGGCGTGGCTTTCGACTTCTTCAATGTCAGTGGCTCGCTCTATGTCGATCAGGAGACCAAGCCCGAGATTCGTTCCAGCGCTCAGGGTCTATTTATGATGATGACCAACGGTTTTGGTGCAACCATCGGTACTCTCTCTGCTCAGGCTATTGTAAACAAATGCGTTTACAGCCTCCCCGTAACCGAGCAGCCCGCAGGTTGGAGTCAGGCTTGGTATATCTTTGCCGCCTACGCACTGGTTGTTGCGATTTTGTTTGCTATCCTCTTTAAGTACAAACATCAGCCCAATAGGGCATAAGACAACATAGAGATAGCGACCTTTGCGGAGGTCGCTATTTTTTTGTTTTTATAGTATAAATAGGTATCTTTGCACGATGATTGGTCGTTTAATACGCTTACTTTTTGCCCCCACCGTGAGGGAACCCGATAGTATGAAATATCTTGTTGTAGGACTTGGAAACATTGGTGCCGAATATGAGGGCACACGACACAATGCCGGCTTCGACGTGGCCGACAAATTGGTTGAGGGGGCCGGAGGCTCATTCAGCCCCGACAGGTATGCTGCCAAAGCCGAGATTCGCTGGAAGGGACGCACGATAGTTGTTATCAAACCCTCCACCTATATGAACCTCAGCGGCAAGGCCGTTAGGTATTGGATGGATAAGGAGAACATCCAGCGCGAAAACCTCATCGTTGTTGTCGATGACATAGCCATTCCCGTTGGCACTATGCGCATCAGGGCCAAAGGTAGCGACGGTGGCCACAACGGACTCAAAAACATCGACGCTCTGTGTGGTGGAGGGGGCTATGCACGCATCCGTATGGGTGTGGGTGGCGACTTTCCTCAGGGCCATCAGGTCGATTTTGTCTTGGGCAAGCTCTCTGCCGAGGAGCGAGTGGAGTTCGACAAGATGGTGGAGGCTGCTGTGGCTGCCATAAAGGACTTTGCCACCATAGGCATTGAGCGCACAATGAACTACCACAATCACAAGAAGAAGAATTGAAAACGGAGCAAGCTCCGATTTGTGAGGGTGCTGCTCCCGAAGCTCTACACAAGGCGCGGGTATTAAAAAAGATACCCAAGAAGAGGCCCAGATAGCTGAGCGCTGAGCGCTAAAAAACTGACAACTGATAACTAACAAATAACTACTCACTTATTTATGAATCACCGCATTGTTTCACCCTCGATGCTCTCTGCCGACTTTGGCAACTTGGAGCGCGACACCAAGATGATTGACCGCAGTCAGGCCGAGTGGGTTCACATCGACGTTATGGATGGCGTTTTTGTGCCCAACATCTCTTTTGGTTTCCCTGTGCTGAAAGCCATCACCTCGGCAACCAAGAAGTTTATGGATGTCCACCTGATGATTGTTGAGCCCGAGAAGTATGTGGGTCGCTTTGCCGACGCGGGCGCCAACCTTGTCACCTTCCACTGGGAGGCCACCGATGATGTGCAGAAGTGCATCGACCTGATACGCGAGAAGGGGGTGAAAGTGGGTGTATCGATTAAGCCCAAGACCCCTGTCAGCGTGTTGGAGGATATTTTGCCTCAGCTCGACTTGGTGCTGATTATGAGTGTTGAGCCCGGCTTTGGAGGCCAGAGCTTCATTGAGGGCAGCACCGAGAAGGTCAGGGAGCTGAAAGCTATGATCGAACGCAAGGGGCTTGCAACGCTCATCGAGATTGACGGTGGTGTGAGCCGTCACAACGCTCGTGAACTCTTCGATGCGGGCTGCGACGCCTTGGTTGCAGGCAGCGCCGTGTTTAAGGCTGCCGACCCCGAGGCCGAGATAGTCGCAATACTCAACGCATAGAAAGATTTAGAACACAAAATTGTTTACTCTCTCATCCGATGGTTTCGATTGATAATGTAACCGTTAGCTTTGGCGGCTGGGACCTCTTCAAGGATATTAGCCTGCTGATAAATCCGCGCGACCGCATTGGTCTTGTGGGTAAGAATGGCGCAGGTAAGACAACGCTCTTGAAGGTGATTATGGGCCAGCAGCCCCCCACCTCTGGTGTGGTCACTATGAGTGGCGACACCACGCTCGGCTATCTGCCTCAGCAGATGAAGGTCCACGACACAACCACCCTCGTTGAGGAGACCGCAAAGGCTTTTGAGGAGGTGCTCCACTTGGAGGCCGAGATGGAACGACTAACGGCCGAGATAGCCCTGAGGGAGGATTACCAGAGCGAAGAGTATGGCGAACTGGTACACCGCCTGAGTGAGGCCACCGAGCGCCACAACCTACTCGGAGGCGAGAGTAGAGATGCACAGATTGAGCGCACTCTGCTTGGTTTGGGCTTTAAGAGGGAGGATTTGAATAAGCCAACCAGCACATTTAGCGGCGGTTGGAGGATGCGTATTGAGCTGGCCAAGTTGCTACTGCGCAAGCCCTCGGTATTTCTGCTCGACGAGCCCACCAACCACCTCGACATTGAGAGTATCCAGTGGCTCGAAGGCTACCTGAAAGATTACCCCGGCGCTGTCTTGCTCATATCGCACGATAGAGATTTTCTGGACAACGTCACCAACCGCACCGTTGAGTTGCTACTGGGCAAGGTCTATGACTACAAAGTCCCCTACTCGCAGTATGTCGTGCTCCGCAAGGAGAGGCGCGAGGCTCAGGTGGCAGCCTACAACAACCAGCAGAGGCTCATAGAGAAGAGTGAGGAGTTTATCGAAAAATTCCGCTACAAACCCACCAAGAGCAACCAAGTGCAGAGCCGCATCAAGCAGCTCGAAAAGCTCGAACGCATAGAGATAGACGAGGAGGACCTGAGCGCACTCAACCTCAAATTCCCCCCTGCCCCTCGTAGTGGCCAGATTGTGGCCGAGATTAAGGAGGTGGGTAAGAGTTTCGGAGCAAAGCGTGTGTTCTCAGGCGCCGACTTCACAATAGAGAAGGGCGACCGCATAGCGCTTGTGGGCCGCAATGGCGAGGGTAAAACAACTCTGGCACGCATACTCATTGGCGAATTAGAACCATCGGAGGGCTCGATTAGAGTGGGAGCTAACGTGAGTGTAGGCTACTACGCCCAGAATCAAGACGACCTTATGGATGGCGAGTTCACCGTCTATGACACCCTCGACAAGGTGGCCGTGGGCGACATACGCACCCGCCTGAGGGATATTCTCGGAGCATTCCTCTTCCGAGGCGAGGATGTCGATAAGAAGGTAAAGGTGCTCTCGGGTGGCGAGCGTTCGAGGCTCGCTATGGCCCGTATGATGCTCTCGCCCCACAACCTACTGGTGCTCGACGAGCCCACCAACCATATGGATATGCGCTCAAAGGATATTCTCAAAGAGGCGCTCTTGAAGTACGACGGCACACTAGTGGTCGTATCGCACGATAGGGAGTTTCTCGACGGATTGGTCGATAAGGTCTATGAGTTCCGCGACGGTGGCGTCAAGGAGTATTTGGGCGGCATACGCTACTTCTTGGAGAAACGCCGCTTGGAGGATATGCGTCAGATTGAGGCGCGTGAGGTCGCACCCAAAGCCACCATCAAGGCTGGCAGCGGCAAGGAGGATTACTTGGCCAAGAAGGAGAACGAAAAACTCATACGCAAGACCCAAAAGGCTATTGAGGATGTGGAGGCCAAAGTGATGGCCCTGGAAGAGGAACTGGCCGAGTGGGATAGGAAGATGGCCTCGCCCGAGGAGTATGGACTCGACCTTACGGACGGCTCGCTGTTTGAGCAGTACAACGCCCTCAAACAGCGCCTCGCCTACGAAGAGCACGAGTGGGAGAAACTCAGCTACGAGTTGGAGATTTTGCAGAGCTGATAGTAGCTTCTCTCATCCCCACCCCACTCTCCCAACCATAATAGACTTAGGACATTAGACGTTAGACCTTAGACATTAGACAAAAAAGTATATGGACGATTTTTTGAAGGACAAGAGGGTACGCACGCCTCGCAGCGAGCGACCCGCACCAACCACCCCTGAGGTGGAATATAGCGAAGCTCGCGACTGGAATTTCGAGGAGCGCACACGCACCACACGCCCCGAGAGGCCCGCAAGGCGAGGTGGCGAGGCACACAAAGATGCACGCCCAGCACACTCTCGTGGCGACAAAGTGGGCGGAGGACGAGCTCCACAGAGCGACGAGAACATCGTTTATGGTCTAAGACCTGTGATTGAGGCTATCGAGACCGACAAACAGATAGAGAAGCTCTATGTACGCAAAGGTGCTGAGGGTCAGCTTATGGCCGACCTGAAAGACCTATGCTATCGTAGTCGCATACGCTACCAAGAGGTGCCTGTGGAGAAGCTCAACCGCCTGACCCGAGGTAACCACCAAGGCGTAGTGGCCATCATCGCCCCCATTGCCTATGTGGAGTTGGAGGATATTTTGGACCGTGTGCCCGACGATGAGCAACCCCTGATTGTGGTCTTCGATGGAGTGACCGACGTGAGGAACTTCGGCGCTATTGCCCGCTCGGCCGAGTGTGCAGGCGCTCACGGCCTTATCTGCCCGCTGAAAAATTCGGCCCCCGTAAACGCCGACGCCATACGCTCCTCGGCAGGTGCGCTCACCCGTATCCCCGTACACCGCGCAGGCAGCATTCGCAACACCCTGAAAACACTCTCTCAGGCAGGTATGAAAATTGTGGCTGCCACCGAGAAGGCCGACACACTCCTCTTCGACGCCGACCTGACGGGCCCCACCGTGTTGGTTATGGGCAACGAGGAGACCGGCATCAGCAAGGAGGTGCTCAAACTCTGCGACTGCAAGGCCGCCATACCTATGGTTGGAGCCATTGAGAGCCTCAACGTATCGGCTGCAGCTGCTGTAATGTTGTTTGAGACCGTCCGCCAACGATTCATACATTAACGACGGCCGTCTACCGTCTACCGTCAACCGTCTACCGTCAACCGACTACCGACGACCGACGAGTAATAACAGGCCTTAGGGGCATTAAGGTATTATAGGGCTTATAGGGCCTATCTCCCTAAACTCCCTAAACTCCCTAAACTCCCTAACCCCCAACTAACTTCTTGTATGAAGTACACGATAAAACTACAAATAGATGGCCGAGCCAAACGAGTGTCGTTGCGCATCACTCCATATGGCGAGGTGCTACTGAGAGTACCAAAGGGTGTCGATGTGCGTCGTGCGCTGGCGTGGTGTCAGAGCAACAACGAGCACATTGAGCAGACTCTCAGGGATATGGCCGAGCAAGGAGTGCTTCGTGCCGAGCGCACCAAGGAGGAGATTGAGGCGCTCCGCAAGGTGGCAAAGGTGAAGCTACGCAAGGCACTTGACGAGGCCTCAGCAAAGAGCGGCATTGGCTACAACCGACTCTCCATTAGGGCTACTCGCAGTCGTTGGGGCAGTTGTTCGAGCGAGGGCAACATATCCCTCTCGCTCTATTTGGCGGAGTTGCCCGACGAGCTGATTGAGTTCATCTGCCTCCACGAGCTCTGCCACCGCCTCCACCCCAACCACTCGCCCGAGTTCCACACCAAGCTCAACCAACTGGTGGACGGCAGGGAAAAGGAGTTGCTAAAAATGCTAAAAAAACATCGTATAGGGTAGGAAAATTTTTGATTTTCAGAAAAATTCGTACCTTTGAGAATTGCGAAGATAATCTAAAACTATACATTATGATAATTTTAATGCACGAACCCACCGATGAACTCTTCCTCGGTGTTATGCATCCCGATGCAGCCCTCTTCTCGGACTACTTCGACATCGAACTTGCCGCCAAGGAGCACGCAGCCTATCGTGCTGCTCTCGAACGCTTTGGCGCAAAGGTACTCACCGTTAGACAGATTCTTCTCGAAGGCACCCTCACCAAAGAGGGGCGACCCATCGAGGGCAAGGAGCTCAACGAACTCAGAGCCTTTGCTTCGCGTTTTCTGACCTACAACACCTCCAACATCCCCGATGAGGCCAAGGCTCAGGAGCGCTACAAAAAGATGATTGTCGATAGGGCTCACCCCAAGGACCTCGTGAAGATGATTATGCTCCAACCCGAGATTGTCCTCTCCTACACCGAGAGCAACACCGGCTTTGCAGCAACCTACATCCAGCGCCCCATTATGAACATCTTTTTTATGCGTGACCAGATGATTTCTACTGCCAAAGGTATTGTCATCGGCCGTATGAACTCCGAGCAGCGACAACTCGAATGTGAGATTGCCGAATTCTGCCTCCACAAGATTGGCTTCCCCCCAATCTACCACATCGAGGGCGAAGGTGCCTACCTCGAAGGCGGCGACTTCCTCCCCTTTGGCGACTACGCCTTCATTGGCCGAGGTCTGCGTACCACCCAAGCTGCTATCGACCAGCTTATGGAGCACGACCTGTTGGGCGCAAACAAGGTGGTTGTGGTTAAGGACATCTGGGGCGAGCAGGAGCAGATGCACCTCGACACCTACTTCAACATCATCGACCGCGATTTGTGCACCCTCTCTGAGGCCCGCTATCTGGCCGCTAAGGGCGATCCCCAATATCTAAAAATCGACATCTGGGAGCGTGAGTCGCCCGAGCAGCCCTACCATAAGGCGTTTAGCGACATCTCGTTTGTAGATTTCATTGAGGACGAGCTGAAAATGAAGGTCATCCCCATCCAGCGCAGCGACGAGCTGACCTACGCCAACAACTTCCTCAATGTTGCCCCTCGTAAGATTATGGCTGTGGCTGGCCAGTCGGTGGAGTTGCAGGAGGCCTTCAAGGCCAACTACGTTGATGTAACGTGGGTACCCCTTACGAACCTCACCAAAGGCTATGGTGCAGCCCACTGTATGACCCAGATTCTCGACGACGGCGACGTACTCTTCTAAGGTACACCCACCGCACACAATAAAACCCCTGCCTCGGAGCAGGGGTTTTTTGTTGGCAGTGGGTGTCGGGAGGGGGCTTATGGGGGATTTAGAGAAGTTGGGGAGTTTAGGGCCT
>JAGBVY010000107.1 GCA_017630115.1 Tidjanibacter sp.
ACATTACTGGGAAGCTGACCGTCGGCAATCGAGAAGGATATTGTACGCAAGTGGTCGGCAATAACCCTCATTGCAACATCGGCCTTATCATTCTCACCATAACGCTTGCCCGAGAGAGCAGCAATCTCGGCAATACGACCTTGGAAAACGTCGGTATCGTAGTTGCTCTGCTTGTTTTGCAACACCATACAGAGGCGCTCAAAGCCCATGCCGGTATCGATATGTTTGTGGGGCAGAGGCTCCAACGAGCCATTGGCTTTGCGATTGAACTGCATAAACACAAGGTTCCAAATCTCAATAACCAAGTGGTGGCCCATATTTACCATCTGGCTACCGGGCTTAGCAGCACGCTCCTCGTCGCTACGCAAATCGAAGTGAATCTCGCTGCAAGGGCCACAAGGTCCAGTCTCGCCCATCTCCCAGAAGTTGTCGTGCTTATTGCCAAGAATGATGTGATCCTCGGGCAGATACTGCTTCCACAAATCGAAAGCCTCCTGGTCCATAGGCACGCCATCCTCGGGTGCGCCCTCAAATACGGTTGCATAGAGCCTCTCTTTGGGCAGATTGTAAACCTCCGTAAGAAGCTCCCACGCCCAACTAATGGCCTCTTTCTTGAAATAGTCACCAAACGACCAGTTACCCAACATCTCAAACATTGTGTGGTGGTAGGTGTCGTGACCAACCTCTTCGAGGTCGTTGTGCTTACCCGAAACACGCAGACACTTCTGAGTATCGGCTGCACGGCGGAACTTACGCTCGGCATTGCCGAGGAAAATATCCTTAAACTGGTTCATACCAGCATTGGTAAACATAAGGGTTGGGTCATTCTTCACAACCATAGGTGCCGAGGGGACAATGGTGTGCTCTTTGCTCTGGAAAAATTCGAGGAACTTCCTTCTAATTTCGTTTGATGTCATCATAGTCACTATATATCTTTACTTACTAATAAATACAACTCTTGTAATAAAGTTTGCAAAAATACATATTTTACTCTAATTTTGTCGCACAACGACCACCATTTTTCGCCCAATGAGCAAAAAAGAGTATAAATTCAACCCCCAAACGCTCGCCTACGAGCCTATTGAGGCACCCGCGCGCCTGCGTAGGTACCGAATTGTGAGGCGCAGCCTACTCTTTTTCATTGCTGCAGCTGTCACAAATTTGGTCTATTCTGTTACCTACTACACCCCTAAGTTGCGAGCCCTCGAAGAGCAGGGCGAGCAGTTGGTGTCCGAACTTACACTTGTGGCCGACCGACTCTCTACAACGAGTGACCGCCTCGGCCAGTTGCGTCATCGCGACAACAACGTCTATCGCTCACTATTTGGTGCCGACACCATCTCAGTAGCAGGCATCTTTACCCCCTACTCCGATGCAACCTACGAGGCATACACCGACGACTACGGTGGTATTGTACGCGACATTTGGCGCACGCTCGACGCCCATTCTCGACTGATTTATCTCCAAAGTGTATCGCTTGATGAGTTGCAGATACTCTCCAAAAACAAGGAGAAGATGGCCGCCTCAATCCCCGCCATTTGGCCAATCAACAAGAAAGACCTTCGCGGCCCTATTGGTGCTTATGGACGCCGACTCCACCCCATCTACAAGCGCTACATTCAGCATAAGGGCATCGACTTTGGAGGTCGCAGAGGCGACCCCATCTACGCCACTGGCAACGGCAAGGTGGTCCACTCCGAGAAGGGTCTTAGGCGCAAGGGCTACGGCCAACAACTCGTCATCGACCACGGCTTTGGCTACAAGACTCGATATGCCCACCTAAATGAACGCTTAGTGAAAGTAGGTCAAGAGGTTAAGCGTGGTGAACTAATTGGCTATATGGGCTCAACGGGCGGCTCTACCGGCCCTCATCTCCACTACGAGGTCATCTATATGGGTAGCAATGTCGATCCCATAAACTACTTCCGACGTGATATGAGCGAGGAGGAGTTTGAGCGCATCATTGAGCAGGCCAAGACCACCACCTTTGAGACCCTCGAAGGCCCGGGCAATCAGGAGTAGGAGCATTTATTTGGATACCAAAGAAAAGTTAGGATGAGCAGACGATACAACATATATCCTCCAACGGAGAGTAAGGCTGGCCGAATTGGTGCAGCCATTGGTCGTTTTCTCTCTTCTACGTTGGTCTTTTTGGTTGTATTGGCGGGTGTCTATATGCTCTTTACACTCTTTGACACCCGTTCGCAATATCGCCAAAGGCAGCGCAACAACACCCTGCGTAACGAACTCGCTGCCATTGAGTTGCGCTACGACACCGTGCAACAAGTTCTCAACAACGTCATTGAGAGGGACAACAACGTATTTCGCATCCTCTTTGAGTCCGAGCCCTACGACTTTGCCGAGAGTGCTACCGACATAGAGATGGAGAGTCGCAAACGACTCTCGAAACTCAGCGAGAAGGAACTCGCACGCGAACTCGACACTCGTATCAAACGCTTCGAGAACGACCAAAAACACCTATCTTCGCTTTGCAATCGTATCTCGGCAGCCAGCGATAGCATTGGCACAAAAACCAACAATATCCCTGCAATTCAGCCCGTTATCAACACTGAGCTAACGCTCCTCACCGCCCCTTATGGTATGCTCATCCACCCCTTCTACAAGAGCCTTGCCTCGCATCAGGGAGTGGACTACACAGTACCGACAGGCTCACGCGTATTTGCCACAGCCGACGGCAAGGTCAAGGAGGTCAAGACTCGCAAAACCACCTCGGGTCGCTACATCATTATCGACCACGGCTCAGGCTACGAGACTCAATATAGCCACCTCTCGCGCATCGACGTCAAAAAGGGACAGAAGGTGCGACGTGGCGACATCATTGGCCTTACGGGCAATAGCGGTTTGTCGCTCTCACCCCACCTCCACTACGAAGTCAGGTTCAACGGTATGAGAGTCGATCCCATCCACTACTTCTTTATGGAGCTGACTCCGCACGAGTATCAACGTATGATTAAAATCTCCCAGAGTGGAATGCAGTCATTCGACTAACTCACTACAAACAAAATAGTTAATACGCAATGGAGCAAGCAAAACTTTATGTCCTAATTCTCGTGGCAGTCCTCTGCCTTGTTGGCGCTGTATTGATTATCGTCGGCAAGGGCGACTGGCTCATTTCGGGTTACAACACCGCCAGCGCCGAGGAGAGGGCTCAATACAACATCCGCCGCCTGAGGCTAGTTATGGCTGTGACAATGTTGATTGTCACCATTGCCGTACTCCTATCGGCCTTTGCGCCCAACGGCGAGAGGTGGCTCATCACAATCACCATCCCCACCGCAATCCTAACATTGCTATTTTCCAACACTTGGGCCAAGAACTAAGCGCACATATACGCACTATACACAAACGGAGGGAATCCCGCAAAGGATTCCCTCGACTCGTGTATTTACATTTCTAAATAGACTATGCAATAAGCGAAATAAGCATATAGAGCCAGTGGGCCGAGATTGCAGCCACAATGCCGCCAATGGTGTGAGCACCAATAGCTTTGGAGGTAAGGCTACGGAATCCAAGTGTGTCGAGCATTGCTGTGTGGGTGCTCAGGTAACCACTCCAACACATACCAATGGCTGTAAATACTGCAATAGCGTTGCCATCTATCCAACCTGCTGCGAGGAAGTTGGGCACCAGACCCAGAGCTGCTCCCACAGCACCCAAAGCGGTTATGGGGAAAGCAATCAAGTGGGGGTCGCTAAAACCAAACAACCACTCGAAGATGAAATTACATTTACCAGCAAGCCAAGGTAGTAGTTCGATACCCTCATAAGCAGCACCACTATATGCGCCCGAAGCGGAGGGACCAAAGGTCAGAATCATAACCAGCGTGGAGATAATCAACACACCGGGTATGATTGCCAAGCCCACATCCACGCCCGTACGACCACCGTCGAGAAGAGAGTCGAGAATACGCTGAAACATTGGTTTCTGATATTCCACACTATCCTCTTTCTTCTCCTCCGTGAGCACAACCGCAGGCTCATACTTGTAGTTTGGATAGGCTTTCAGCACCGACCTCTGCATAATTCGGGTCGAAACCACACAACCAATCATAGCACCAACAAAGCCAACCATAGGCTCCCAATAGAACCCCTGACCTACCATAAAGACAATCACCAACAAACCCATACCAAAGGCGGTACCGAAGTTGGTAAGCGAAATATATTGATACTTCTTAAAATAGGAGGCAAACTGCTTGTCCTGAGCCATTGAAATAATGGCCGGATTGTCCGAAAGGAATGTCACAACAGCACCGAGCGAGGCCACGCCGGGCATATTAAACAAGGGTTTCATAAGGGGGCGCAGCAGCTTCTCAAAGAGCTTAACCACGCCAAACTCCACAAAAATACGCCCCAAAGCACCCGTAATGACACAAATAGCCATAAGATAGAAGACCGTATTGAGCAACAAGTCGTGTGCGGTATTCATAATCGTATTGAGCATATTGGCCATACCCATTTTTGAGCCGAGCATACCGAACAGGAGAAAGATAATCGCCAAGCATACAATGCCATTAGGCATACGAAAGCCTTTGCGACGGGGCTGCGAAGAAGAGTTAAATCTACTCATAGACTATCGAGGTTAGTAGTTGAAAATCAACACAGTACTACATTAGATTGATACGCCAAGTAATGCCCATTTGGAACATAAAGTCGCCATCGTTAAGCGCTCCCACCACACTACCCTGATTGCCAAAGACATAGCTGCTGGCGGCGTGAAAACGCACGTCGCGCTTCTCGGTGGGGAAATACTCCACACCTCCACCAACACGCCAGATATTAGTTCCGGGCAAAACGGTGGGGTCGAGCATAACACTGGCATTATTGACATCGTAGGAGCCGTGACCAAACAGATTCAACTTCTGATTAACAGCCCAACTTACATCCAACATAGCCGAATAGCTACTTGTCTTATTGCCAAAGTCCAAACGGTCCATAACATCCATTTCGATAGCCACATTACCAAGGCTTTGACGCAGACCCAACGAAACGTAGCCAATAAATTGTCCGGGAGCATATTCGAGCATATTGACCGACGAAAGCGTTGCGAAACCATCGTAGGAGTTCATATACATAAGGTTGTAGGCATAAAGACCATCGCCACCAAAATCGTAGGGGCTCTGGCAAATCTGTCCGAGGAGTTTCGAGCCGAGCTTGTCGCCAAACTTGTAGGTAGCACTCACACCAAACTGGTAGCAAGCAATCTGGTGCCAATACTCCGAGGCAAAATAGATGTCGATTGGGGCACGATCATACTCATAACCACCAATAGCAACCACCTGTTTGCCAGCCGAAAAATCCCATTTCTCGGTTGCGTAGTTGAGTGTAAACCAATCGGTTGCGGCAAATGGATTGGACTGCACTTTATTGATGCGATAGCGTAGCGAGTAGGTCAAATTGTCGGACAATGCGCCATCCATACGGAAATTGGCAAACCTACCCTCAAACGAAGAGTGAGCCTCCCTACTGGGCAGAGAAGCAACCGAATCGTACTGCCAATCGCCACGCACCTCCAAGCCGAGGCGACTAATTTGACCATAGGCCGAAAATGACACCAAAAGACCCAATGCAAGGGTCAAGAAAGACTTTTTCATTATTAGTATTTAGGTATTAGTAGTTTCAACAATATGCAAATATAGCTATAAGTTTGGTTTGTAGGCCCACTTGGAGCAACTTTTCTACTCCACCCTTAGCAACTGAATGTCGAAAATCAGGGTAGAAAAGGGTTTGATTGCCCCTGCTCCCCTTGCACCATAACCAAGATTGAAGGGTATAACCACCTCCCAGCGCGCTCCAACATTCATCTCTTTCAGGGCTATTTTCCAACCCTCAATCAGCCCTCTAAGGGGAAACGTTGCAGGGCGGCCCTTTTCGGTGGCGTCGAATGGTTTACCATTGATTAGCATACCTTTATAGTGGACCGTAACCACGCTCCGAGCAGTAGGCTTCTCTCCACGACCTTTGGTTATCTCACGATAGAGTACACCCCCGTAGAGCGACTTCACTCCCGGACGCGAAGCGTACTCCTGTAAAAATTCCAAGTTTCGCTCCTTGTAGGCGCTATTATTACTATTCAGTGCCATAAGTAGTTAGCTATTGTTTGCGTATTAGTCCTTTTTCGGCAGCCACCTTCTCCATAAGTGCAAAGGCTGCATCGTAGTCATTGGGGATTTCGCCATCGAGTATGGCATCTTTAATAACTGCCTTTATCTCTCCCACAATCGAACAAGGCTCAATGCCGTAGGTTTGCATAATTATCTCGCCTGTGATTGGGGGCTGGAAATTGCGTACCCTATCTTTCTCCTCAATCTCCTTCATCTTTACCCTCACGAGGGCAAAATTTCTCAAATAGCGCTGCACCTTTGAGTCGATGCCCGATGTAATGTCGGCCTCACACAAAGTCATCAAATCCTCCACATCGTCGCCTGCCTCAAACAAGAGTCGGCGCACAGCCGAATCGGTCACCTCATCCTCCGAGAGGATTATGGGACGTAGGTGGAGAAAGACCAACTTACGCACATATTTCATCTTCTCGTTGAGAGGCAATCGAAGCTTGCGGAAAATTTCGGGAATCATCTTACTACCCACAACCTCGTGACCGTGGAACGACCAACCTATCCTTGCGTCAAATGCCTTTGTGCGAGGCTTGGCAATGTCGTGCAAAAGCGCCGCCCAACGCAGCCAAAGATTGTCGCTCTTTTGAGCCACATTATCGAGCACTTTAAGAGTGTGTACAAAATTGTCTTTGTGGGCTTTACCACATCTTACTTCAACTCCTCGTAGAGCATCGAGTTCAGGAAAAATATAGGGCAAAAGTCCTGTCAAATGCAACAGCTCAAAACCGATAGAGGGACGTGGTGAGGCCACAATTTTGTGCAACTCAGTGGCAATGCGTTCCTTCGACACAATCGTAATTCTGTCCTTGTTGCGGGCGATGGCATCAAAGGTCTCAGGGGCCAAATCAAAGCCGAGTTGAGTAGCAAATCTAACACCCCTAATCATCCTCAGAGGATCGTCAGAAAAGGTGACGTCGGGGTCGGTGGGAGTGCGTATAATTTGGTTCTCCAAATCGGCCATACCGCCGAAACTATCAAGCAATTCACCATAGTTTTCCGCATTGAGCGACCAAGCCAAAGCATTGATTGTAAAGTCACGCCTGAGTTGGTCATCTTCAATACTTCCCTCCTCCACAGCTGGTTTGCGCGAATCGGGCGAATAGGACTCTCGGCGAGCCCCTACAAACTCAATCTCGCGACCATCTCTATCGTGCAGCATTGCTGTGCCAAAGGTCTTAAATACAGAGACTTTCGTATGTAACTTTCTACCCAATGCCTTAGCCACCTCAATACCGCTACCCACAACCACAACATCAATATCCGTAGAGGGACGACATAGGTAGTAGTCGCGCACATAGCCACCCACAACGTAGGCAGCCACACCAAGCGAATCGACAATCTCGGTAATATCTTTGAAGATGGATAGTGAGAGTGGATGGGGTTTTTCAGACATACTTTATATTGCTGATGTTTAACTATTTAAGACAATCAAGATAGAGCGATACGGTCTTTTCAAGTCCGTAATAGAGCGCATCGGAAATAAGAGCGTGACCAATCGACACCTCGTCGGTCCAAGGAATACGCTCAACAAAGTAGGCCAAGTTGTCTAAGTTGAGGTCGTGACCAGCATTGAGTCCAAGACCAACCTTGCGAGCCTCCTCAGCAGCCGCCACATAGGGGCGTATGGCCTCCTCGCGAGAAGAGTGATAATCACGAGCATAGGCCTCCGTGTAGAGTTCCACTCGGTCAGCTCCACACTCTTTTGCTCCACGCACCATCTCGGGCACAGGATCGACAAATACCGACACACGGATACCCTTCTGCTTAAACTGCGCTATCTTCTCGCGCAAGAAATCGCGATGTTTCACTGTATCCCAACCAGCATTGGAAGTGATTGCATCGGCTGCATCGGGCACAAGCGTAACCTGAGCTGGAACAACCTCCAAAACCAAGTCGGTAAAAGAGTCTATTGGGTTGCCCTCAATGTTGAGTTCGGTCTTAACCAATTCTTTCAGGTTGCGAACATCGTCGTAGCGGATATGGCGACCATCGGGGCGTGGATGCACGGTGATTCCTTCGGCGCCAAAACTTTCAATCCTCTGTGCTGCAAGCAACACATCGGGCAGATTGCCACCACGCGAATTGCGTATTACGGCCACTTTATTTATGTTTACACTCAGTTTTGTCATAGTAATTTTTTGGTTAATGTTAGTTTTATAAAGAAGTTTTAGGTATTTTTGCGATGTAAAGGTATCACAAAGTTTTGTGAAATGAAAATAATTTTATTCTCGCGCCCCTCTTTATCCACTTCAATAGAGAAATTTGGCGCACTTATAGAGGGCATCAAGGCCCGCAACATACCCTATGCAGTCAATGAAGGCACAGCCTCGTGGCTTGCAGACAACCAAGGCGATAAAATCCCAGAGGGCAACATCTACTCCTCGATGCAGGATGTCCTCACCGATGATTCGGTTGTAATCTCCTATGGAGGCGACGGCACACTGCTTAGTGCCGTTAGGGCTCTTGGAGGTCACCCCACCCCAGTATTGGGCATCAATTCGGGCCGACTTGGCTTCCTCGCCATAGCCTCACAAGAGGATGCTTTGGAGGCTCTCGATGCGCTTTCTGCTGGCAACTACACAACCGAACACCGCTCACTTTTGAGCATTGAAGGTGTGCTTGAAGATGACGTGGATTTCCCATTGGCATTCAACGAGTTCTCGGTGCAGCGTAAGCATATGGGAATGATTGGTATCAGAGTGGAGGTTGATGGCCGTATGGTGGCCAACTATTGGAGTGACGGAGTGATTGTCGCCACCCCCACCGGTTCTACCGCCTACTCACTCAGCGCAGGAGGTCCCATCGTTGCCCCCGAATGCAATTGTATGGTGCTCACTCCCATCGCTCCCCACAATCTTACAATGCGCCCACTGGTTGTGCCCGATAGTTCCACTCTCAGGCTCACAATTGATGCACGCGACCCCTATGCAGTTGCCGCCATCGACAACGAGAGCTTCACCATTCGCAACGGCTCGTCATTTACCATCACTCGCGCCAAGGAGCAAGTTTTTTTGGTTAAACTGCAAAATATATCCTTCTACGATACGTTAAAACAGAAGATGATGTGGGGTCTGGATGGCAGAGAGTCAAAACATTAGACCTACGACGGAGCAGAAAGAGTGCAGATTTACCCCCTTTACCTATTTGTAATAAGAGAACTTTGTGTTATATTTGCACGTTTAATTAAAAACTAATGGCAGAAAACATCAAAGATAAAAAAACACCTTGCCACGTTGCCATTATTATGGACGGCAATGGCAGGTGGGCGCAACAACGCGGCTTGGAGCGTCCTGAGGGACACATCGCTGGCGTTGAAGCTGTGCGTCGTGTGCTGAAAGCAGCAGTGGCCGAGGGTGTAAAGTACCTTACCCTCTACACCTTCTCTACCGAGAACTGGGGTCGCCCCAAGGAGGAGGTAGATGCAATTATGGAGCTGTTTTGCAAGAGCGTAGTGGCCGAGACTCCCGAGCTGAAAGCACAAGGCGTCAGGGCTCGCATTATGGGCGATAGGAGTGCCCTCTCGGAGAAGGTCAATCACTACATAGACCGCATCGAAAACGAGACAGCCGAGGGCGAGCGCATCACCCTCATATTCGCAATGAATTACAGCTCACGCCACGAACTAACTGAAACAATGAAGGTATTGGCACAGAAGGTGGCCGAGGGCTCACTCAGGGCTGAGGAGATTGACGCAGCAACAATTAGCGCCAACCTCTACTCGTGCGACTACCCCGACCCCGACCTTATCATCCGCACTGGTGGCGAGTATCGCCTGAGCAACTTCCTTATGTGGCAGGCAGCATATAGCGAACTCTTCTTTACCCCCACCCTGTGGCCCGATTTCGACCACGACTCACTCAAAGAGGCTTTGGAGGCCTACTCGGGTCGCAATAGGCGATTTGGCTTGGTAGAGGCAAAATAGAAAGATTATTGGCAAAAGAAATATATCACAATATAGAAATGTTTAGGAAAACACTCCTCATACTCACCTGGCTGCTAACCCTCAGCACAACAATACTTTGGGCTCAAAAGACCGAGCCAACGATTGTTGCTGTCGAAAAGGCGGCAGAATCCGATTCGCTCACAATCGACCTCAATGCTCCTTTGGCCGACTACTCTACGCCAAAGAAGTACTACATACGCAACATCACAGCCGAGGGCATTAAATATCTCGACGCCAAGTTGCAAATCAACTCGTCGGGCTTGGCTGTTGGCGACCAAATCTCTATTCCCGGACGCGAGATTTCCGACGCTATTAGCCGCCTTTGGTCGAAGCAGTACTTCTCTGATGTGCAGATTTTTGCCGAGCCTGTGGGCGATAGTGTCGATTTGAAAATCTACCTCTCCGAGCGTCCCCGCATCTTCCGTTGGCAATTTGAGGGTATCAGCAAGAGTGCCACAAACACCCTGATTGAGGACCTCAAACTTAAACGTGGCTCGGAGACTCTGAGCGACTACAACATCGAAAAGAGGGTCAATCAAATCAAAGACCACTACATTCACAAAGGTTGGAGAAATGTGGTGGTTACGCCTCGTATTGAGAACGATAGCGTCATCCGCAATGCTGTGAACGTAACCTTTGTGGTGGACAAGCGTGAGAAGGTCAGGATTGGCGAGATTAACTTCGAGGGCAATGAGGTCTTTACCGACAAGCAGCTCCGCAAGGTGATGAAGAAGATTCACCAGAAGAGCATCAACATCTTCCACAACACCAAGATGCGCGAGGATGAATTGAAGGAGGATTTCGAGAATATCATCGACTTCTACCACTCGAAAGGCTATCGTAACGCAATGATTGTGAGCGACTCGATATATGTTATCAGCCCCGAGCGTATTGGCCTGACGATTACCGTCAATGAGGGCAATCAGTTCCACTACCGCGACATTAAGTGGGTTGGTAATAGCAAATACTCTACCGAACACCTTAACAACATCCTCGGCCTGAAAAAGGGCGACACCTACGACAAAAAGACTCTCAATGAGCGACTTGGCGTGGGTAAGGAGGATGACCCCGAGGATGTATCGACAGTAAATGCACTCTACCAGAACGAGGGCTATTTGGCTTCGCAGATTTCTCCCACCGAGATTATCATTGGCTCGGATAGTATCGATTTGGAAATCAAGATTTTCGAGGGTCAGCAGTACCGATTCAACAACGTCGGCATCACTGGCAACAACAAGGTGAACGACGAGGTTGTCCGTAGGGAGATTTACACTCGCCCCGGCGAACTCTACAACCGCGCACTGCTGATGCAGACAATGCGTCAGTTGGCCGCTATGGGTCACTTCGACGAGACTCAGATTCGCCCCGACATCCGCCCCGTTATGGGCTCCAATGACGCCGTGGATGTAACTTGGCATTTGAGCGAAAAGGCCTCGGATAAGTTTGAGATTAGTGGCGGTTGGGGTGCCGGTATGTTTGTGGGCTCGCTTGGCGTTGTCTTCACGAATATGAGTATGCGTAACCTCTTCAACAAGAATGCTTGGCGTCCCTATCCTCAGGGCGACAACCAGCAACTCTCGATTCGTGGCCAGACCAACGGTACATATTACAGCTCATTCTCGGCAAGTTTCACGGAGCCTTGGTTGGGTGGCAAGAAACCCAACTCACTCACTATTGGCGCTTACTGGTCGGAGCAAACTACCAACTACTACACCGCCTACACTGGATTGGTGAACAATGGTCAGTACTTCCGTGCTATGGGCGCGAGTGCAGGCTTGGGTCGCCGACTTTCGTGGCCCGACCAATACTTCACACTCTACAACGAGTTGGCATATCAGGCCTACGAGATGAAGGATTGGAACTACTTCTTGATTCAGAACGGCAGGGCCAACATCTTCACCTTCCGCACTGTGCTGTCGCGTAACTCGGCCGACTCCCCCATCTTCCCACGCAGGGGTTCGGAGTTTACCTTCTCGCTAACGCTAACTCCTCCCTACTCGCTCTTCAACAAGGATGCAGACTACTCCACAATGAGCGACGAGCAGAAGTATAAGTGGATTGAGTACCACAAGTGGTTGCTGAGCTACAAATGGTACTATCCTCTGACCAACGATGGCAAACTTGTTGTTATGACAAGGGCTGAGATGGGTTACTTGGGCAACTACAATCCCGAGAAACAGTCGCCATTTGAGGGCTTTGATATTGGTGGTGACGGTATGTCGGGATACAACGTCTATGGTGTGGACATCATCTCCCTTAGGGGTTACGAGGATGGCGCCCTGACTCCCAGCAACACCAACTACACCTATGCCAATGTTTACAACAAATATACAGCCGAGTTGCGCTATCCTCTGATTATGGAGCCTCAGTCGCAGATTTATGCGCTGATTTTTGCCGAGGCTGGTAATGGTTGGCTCTCGTGGCGCGACTTCAACCCCTTTGAGCTGAAACGCTCGGCGGGTGCCGGTGTTAGAATCTACTTGCCCGTATTCGGTCTTTTGGGTATCGACTGGGGCTGGGGCTTCGACAAGGCATACGGTAGCAACGACCCAAGTGGCAGCCAGTTCCACTTTGTTATTGGACAGCAATTTTAACTAACTTAAAAACAACTCATACCGCTATGAAAAAAACTATCATTCTCAGTGCCATCTTTGCTCTGGTGAGCTTGGGTGCATCGGCTCAGAACTACGCAGTAGTAAATAGCCAGAAAGTATATCAGTCTATCGAGGCTTACGCTTCGGCAGTGAAGGAGATTGACGAGCTTGCCACCACCTACCAGAAGAATATCGATGAGGCTTTTGCCAAGGTTGAGGAGATGTACCAGAACTATATGGTTGCCAAACCCAGCCTGAGCTACGAGGAGCAGCAGGCCGAGGAGCAGAACATCATCAACAATGAGCAGAAAATCACCACCTACCAGCAGAATGTCTTTGGTAGCGACGGTGTGCTGACTAAAAAGCAGGAGGAGATGCTAAAACCCTTCCACGATAAGGTGTCGAATGCTATCAAGCAGTATGCTATGGCCAATGGCTACAAGATGATTATCGACATTGCCACCACCGCCCTGCCCTACTATGCGCCCGAAGTGGACATTACCGAAGAAATTATTAAACTCGTTAAATAAAACAATCAAGACAAAAAAGAATTATGAAATTTATGATGAAACTTTCGGTTGCTGTTGTAGCACTCTTTGCTGCTACGTCGGTTGCCAACGCACAGCCCAAATTTGGTTATGTTAATTCGCAGGAGGTAATCGTTGCAATGCCCGAGCTTGCGGAGGTGCAGGCTAGCCTCGACAAGTTGCAGAAAGAGCTTGAAGAGCAGTTGGAGATTATTCAGGTGGAGTACAACAATCGCCTTGTAGAGTATCAGAAGAATGCTGCCAGCTACTCCGACGCCATCCGTCAGAGCAAAGAGCAGGAGCTTATGAGCCTCCAACAGCGCTACGAGGAGCTTGGCAAGGCCGGCTCGCAGGATTTGCAGAATCAGCAGGCCAAACTTATGCAGCCCGTTATTGAGAAGGCTCGCGCCGCTATTGACAAGGTATCGGCCGAGGGTGGATTCATTGCAGTGTTCGATATGGCTGCCGGCTCGTTGGCCTACTACGACAAGGCGCAGATGATTGACATTGCTCCTATGGTACGCGCCGAGCTTGGTATCGCCGAGCTTTCCAAGTACGTTGACTCGCTCATCGTTATTCCCAACGAGCGTCTGAAGCAGGTTGAGGATACTCATATCACACTTGCAAACGCATTTGAAATCGCTGATGACGTTCTTCGCCGCGGTGTTCAGTCCATCTCCGAGTTGATCAATGTTCCCGGTATGATCAACCTCGACTTTGCGGACGTTACCAACATCATGGCTGACGCAGGTCTTGCTCACATGGGTACCGGTCAGGCTACCGGCAAGGACAAGGCAGAAAAGGCAGCACAGATGGCAATCACCTCCCCGCTTCTGGAAACCTCCATTTCCGGTGCAAAGGGACTGCTCATCAACATCACCGGTTCTCCCGACATGGGTCTGGACGAAGCATCCGTCGCATCCCAGCTCATCACCGATCAGACCGATCCCGATGCAACCATCATCTGGGGTGTCGCGTTTGACGAATCCCTCGAGGACGAAATTCAGGTTACCGTCATTGCAACCGGTCTTGACGCTGACAAGAAGCTCAAGAAGCTGACGCCTG
>JAGBVY010000108.1 GCA_017630115.1 Tidjanibacter sp.
ATCATAGCCTTATCTACGCCTACTTGATCGAATACGTTCATACCGATAACAGCAGGAGCAATCTTCTCGTTTACGTTAGCAACGGCTTTCAAAACGCCTTTGCCGAGGTAGCGACCTTTGTCGCCGTCGCGAAGTTCAAGAGCCTCATTCTCGCCAGTGGATGCACCGCTGGGAACAGCAGCACGACCTACATAACCGTTTACGGTAGTTACCTCTACCTCGATGGTGGGGTTGCCCCTCGAATCGAGAATCTCTCTTGCGTGTACGCCTAAAATCTCTGACATAGTCTTTCTAAATTTTTAATAATAGTTGTTAATTAACCTAACTTGTGTGTGTAATATAATTTCGTAAGTAGGTGGGTGACACTTATGCCACCCACCTATCTTGCACTTTTCTCTTAGCTGCGGAATTTAGCTTTGAGGTACTCGCGGTTGAGGCGAGCGATGTGGTTGATGGTGATGCCTTTGGGGCACTCAGCCTGACAAGCACCAGTGTTGGTACAGTTACCAAAGCCAAGCTCGTCCATCTTTGCAACCATAGCCTTAGCCCTGCGTGCGCCCTCAACCTGACCCTGAGGCAGTTTGGCAAGCGACGATACGCGAGCAGCTACAAAGAGCATTGCCGAGCCGTTCTTGCAGGTAGCGGCGCAAGCACCACAACCAATACAAGCAGCTGCGTCCATACTCTCCTCAGCGTCGTCCTTAGCAATAGGAATAGCGTTTGCATCGGGCACACCACCGGTGTTTACCGACACGAAACCACCTGCTTGGAGAATGGTCTCATAGGCGGTGCGGTCAACAACGAGGTCTTTGATAACGGGGAATGCGCGGCTTCTCCAAGGCTCGATAACGATTTTGTCGCCATCCTTGAAGTTGCGCATATGCAACTGGCAAGTGGTAACCTCGCTCTCGGGACCGTGAGCGTGACCGTTGATACGCAACGAGCAAGCACCGCAGATACCCTCGCGGCAGTCGTGGTCGAATGCTACGGGCTCTTTACCCTCGTGGATGAGCTGGTTGTTCAGAATATCGAGCATTTCAAGGAAAGAGCTCTCAGTCGAGACATCCTTTACAACATAGGTCTCGAACTTACCTTCTGCTTTGGCGTTTGGCTGACGCCAGATTTCAAGTGTTAAATTCATATCTATTTTTTCTGTTTTTAGTTATCTAAAATTGGATGTTTCCTACCTGAGAGAATTAGTCTTTGTAGTTACGCTGCTGCAAGTGGATAGTCTCAAAGGTCAGAGGCTCTTTGTAGAGGATAGGCTCCTTGTCGTCGCCCTGATACTCCCAAACTGCAACATAAGCGTAGTTCTCGTCGTCGCGCAAAGCCTCGCCCTCGGGGGTCTGGAACTCCTCGCGGAAGTGGCCACCGCAGCTCTCATTACGGTTCAAAGCATCGCGAGCCATAAGCTCACCAAGCTCCAAGAAGTCGGCCAAACGGAGAGCTTTCTCCAACTCCTGATTGAACTCGTCGGGTTTGCCGGTGAGTTTCAGGTCGCTCCAAAACTCTTTCCTCAGAGCCTGAATCTCAGCGATAGCCTGCTCCAATGACTCTTTCGTACGAGCCATACCTACCTTCTCCCACATAATGCCGCAACCGAGTTTCTTGTGCAACTCGTCGGGGGTCTGAGTACCCTTGATTGCATAGAGCTTCTCAATCTTAGCGCGGATAGCCTGCTCAGCCTCCTCAAATGCGGGGTCGTTGGTATCTACCTTAGGTGACTGAATCTCGTGCGAGAGGTAGTCGCCAATGGTGTAGGGCAATACGAAGTAACCGTCGGCCAAGCCCTGCATAAGAGCCGAAGCACCCAGACGGTTGGCACCGTGGTCGGAGAAGTTGGCCTCACCGATGGAGTAAAGACCGGGGATAGTGGTCATAAGGTTGTAGTCAACCCAAGTACCACCCATAGTGTAGTGAACAGCGGGGTAGATCTGCATAGGCTGCTCGTAGGGGTTTACAGCAGTAATCTTCTCGTACATCTGGAAGAGGTTGCCGTAGCGCTCACGAATCTTGTCGATACCAAGACGTGCAATAGCGGTCTTGAAGTCGAGATATACAGCGAGGCCGGTCTCGTTTACGCCGAAGCCTGCGTCGCAACGCTCTTTGGCAGCACGCGAAGCCACGTCACGAGGAACGAGGTTACCAAATGCGGGGTAGCGACGCTCCAAGTAGTAGTCCCTATCTTCCTCGGCAATGTCGGAAGGCTGTTTAACGCCTGCCCTCAGAGCCTTAACATCGGAGAGGTTCTTGGGAACCCAGATGCGACCGTCGTTACGGAGCGACTCACTCATAAGGGTAAGTTTGCTCTGCTGAGTGCCGTGTACGGGGATACAGGTGGGGTGAATCTGGGTGAAGCAGGGGTTAGCAAATGCAGCACCTTTCTTATATGCCTGCCAAGCCACCGAACCGTTGGAGTTCATTGCGTTGGTCGAGAGGAAGAATACGTTACCGTAGCCACCGGTTGCCATAACAACAGCGTGAGCACCGTGACGCTCCAACTCGCCGGTCACAAGGTTACGAGCGATAACGCCCCTTGCCTTGCCGTCAATCAGTACGATGTCCAAAATCTCGTGGCGGGGGAAGCTCTTAACAGTGCCGGCAGCAATCTGACGGTTCAGAGCTGCGTAAGCACCCAAGAGGAGCTGCTGACCGGTCTGACCACGAGCATAGAATGTACGCGAAACCTGTGCGCCACCAAACGAACGGTTGGCCAAAAGACCGCCGTACTCGCGAGCGAAAGGTACGCCCTGAGCCACGCACTGGTCGATAATCAGGTTCGACACCTCTGCCAAACGATAGACGTTGGCCTCCCTTGCGCGGTAGTCACCACCTTTGATGGTGTCGTAGAACAGACGATATACGGAGTCGTTGTCGTTCTGATAGTTCTTGGCGGCGTTGATACCACCCTGAGCTGCAATCGAGTGAGCCCTACGGGGCGAGTCGCTGATGCAGAATACTTTTACGTTGTAGCCGAGTTCGCCGAGCGAGGCAGCAGCTGCGCCACCACCCAGACCGGTACCGATAACGATAACGTCCAATTTGCGTTTGTTAGCGGGGCTAACGACTTTGATGTCACCTTTATGTTTTGTCCACTTGCCTTCAATAGGGCCAGCTGGAATTTTGGAATCAAGCTTAATCATATCGTGTATAGTATTTTTGGTTTCAGATTAGAAAAGGGGGTAGGGAAGGATGCCGTTGCCCTGCAAGAAGAGGATGATGGTGCAAAGAGCAAAACCACCACAGATGAGGGTAGCAACAATCCACGAAATGCATTTCATACGTTTGAACCACACTTTGCTGTTCAGACCCAGCGAGTGCATCATACTCCAAACACCGTGAGTCAGGTGCATCCAGATGCCGGCAAACCATACAAGGTAGAGGAGTGCATAGGGCCACTGCGAGAAGTAGTAGCGTACGATAGCAGCACCGTCGGTAGGTGCAACCATAGCTGCGCCAACAGCAACCTCGTGAGCACCCATAAGCTCAGCAAACATCATCTTGTACCAGAAGTGAGCAAGGTGAAGTGCCAGACCAATGATAACTACAAAGCCCAAAACCAACATATTCTTGCTCGACCACTCAACGCCATTCTCGCGCTCAGTAACGCGGTAGCGGATGGTGCCACGAGCCTTGCGGTTCTGGATGGTCAGAACGATTGCCAACGCAAAGTGCAACAGCACTACTACGGCCAGCAAAACGGTAGCTGCAACTGCATACCAGTTGGCGCCAAGAAAGCCGCAGATTGCGTTGTAAGCGCTGTCGGCAAATACCAAGGCCAAGTTCATACACATATGGAATGTGAGGAACAAAACCAGTACACAGCCCGAGATGCTCATAAACATCTTCTTGCCGATTGAAGAGGTAAAAATACTTCCACTCATAAAAAATTAGGTTAAAAGATTAATGTGTTGTTTATAGTTTGTTGTTTTTTCTTCTCGTGTTTGTTGCCCATCCCCTTCCATAGGAAGGGCTTTAATTCCGCAAAGTTATCATTGTTTTTTGAATAACACAATTATTTAGGTAACTTTGTCGTTGTGAAAACAAATTTTTGGCTATGAAAAAACTTATTTTATCCCTTCTCATACCCATTTGCACCTCTTTGGGCCTTGTCCGAGCGCAGCAAACAGCCCCCTTTCCCTATGTCACCCCGCCCGCAATTTTGGGTGGCGAGGTGGCCGAGGCCGAGTGGGTGGCCCTTAATTTCTGGTCGGCCTACGACTTTGCCGCTGCCGAGAGTCGCTATGCAGCCGAGGCCAACCAGCGAGGTTTTGTGGATTTTATATCCACCCTCTATGCCACCAATCCAACCCTTTCGGCTGAGGCTATCGGGCGTATGATGACCCTCGCCTCTGCCTCGGAGGAGGGCTATTGGTACTTCTTGGAGCTGGCCGAGAAGTTCCTCTACGACCCCAATTCGCCCCTGCGTAACGACCTGCTTTGGGACTCTTTTTTGCGCCACGCTGTGGGTGGTCAGAGCCCTTTGGACGAAGACTCCAAGGTGCGTTATAGGATGTTGCTCACGCTTGTGTCGCGCAATCAGCAGGGGAGCGTGGCTACCGACTTTGAATATACCCGAGCCGACGGTAGTCGTGGGCGCTTGCACAACATCTCTTCGCCCCTGCTGCTTGTCTATTTCTACAATCCCGGGTGTGGTGAGTGTGGGCGAGCCAAGGCGCAGTTGGATGCCTCGGGCCTTTTGGATGCCCTCCACGCGCGTGGTTTGTTGAAGGTGTTGGCTGTTCATCCCGACGAGGAGCTGGGCGAGTGGCGCAAACATCTTGCCGACAACCCTTCGTGGTGGATTTCGGCCTACGACAAGGGTGGTAAAATACGTCGTGACGACCTCTACGACCTGAAAGCCATCCCTACCTTCTATCTGCTTGACGCTCAAAAACGTGTGATGATGAAAGACCCTACGGTGGAGGACTTGATAGGGGTGCTTTCCGACTTGTAGGCTTTCGGCTGTGCCTTGTGGGTGCTTTTTGCACCAAACTGCGATAGGTGGCTTCCTCATTTACCCAAGTAAACTGCGGAGCCACCTTCTTGTTTGGCACAAAAATCCCTCCACAAAACCCAGC
>JAGBVY010000010.1 GCA_017630115.1 Tidjanibacter sp.
AGAAACTACGCTCGCGACTATATGACCTACACCAAGGAGGTGGCCAGCAGTTGCATCGACCGCGACTTGTCGGAGGAGTGTATGGTCATCGGCACATCGGCCATTATCGACACTGAATTGGAGTTTGGCGGTGGTATGTATAGTGGTATTTTCAACAACCCATTTATTATTTGGGGTCGCTACTCACGCCGCTGTTTCAAATACAGCCTTAACATCTCGTTCCAATTCCACCACACCCAGATGGATGGTGCTCACGCGGCCAGATTTCTTGACAACTTGCAAAGGGAGATATATAGAGTGGATGTAGATTAGCATATCTACTTGGCCTTATCGTTTGAGGCCAAAATCCGAAAAGTATTATCAGAAGCAGTGGGGCGACCTTTTGGTCGCCCCACTCTTTCTAGTAATCATACCACAATAGTGGCCTACAAAACCATTAGAATATAAACTGCCAGAAGCCTACAATCTGCTGCCAGAAGCCGCCAAAAATATGGCCGAATGCGCCGAGCACACCGTAATAGACACTCAGCAAGACAATCGTAGCATTGAAGAATATGTGGCCGGCGATAAATAGGTAGGAGCGGAGGTAGCCCTGTCCTTGTATGTCGGTCTGATGATTACCTGTCTGTTTGAGGAAGCAGAGGATGTGGAATCCGAGTGTAATACCAACTATAACGTCAAAAACAAAAATGGTCTCTTGGGCACCCAACAAGCGGAAAATCAGAAATCCGTAGGTGAAGATTGGCAAGCAATAGGGGGCTAGCGAGATGAATATAGCTCCAAACGTGCGGTTGCCGCTATGTTGCACAACGCCCGTACCTTCGCCTGCTTGCAGGGAGTGAATCTTGCGGAAGAACATCATACCCACAATTGCGTGAGTGAGCTCGTGGGAGGTTGTCTGCATCCACTCCTCGTTCTTACGCATAAAAGGCAGACGGCGAATCAGAAAGTAGAGTCCGATGCCGGCATAGAGCCAAATGTAGGTTTCAAGGTCGAGGAATGTGGCAACAAAAGCGGGCACAAACTCCAAGAACGAGAGCAAGAGGAAAAGACCCCAAATGACATAGGAAACAATCTTTTTCATAGGTTTCAAGAATTAAGTTTGATAGCTAATAGTAACAATCAAAAAAAGGGGGACTCCACGGCTCGCAAAGTCCCCTTTGAGTGATAGTAGGGGTTTATTTGCTCAACTCCCTAACAATGGCGCACATATCCTCGTATTGCTCCTCCATACTGCAAAGGAGTTTATACTGAGCTCTGGTGCGTACCAAGTTGTGGTCGGGGTAGGCTATTTTGTAGTATTTGTCGCCATCGATGTAGTCCATCAAGAATCGCAAAACCTGCTCATAGGTAATATATTTTGCCGAGAATGCGAGCCAGTCGAGCTCAGTCTGGCAGAGCGACTTCTGCTCCGAGAGGTAGCCCTCGGTGTAGGCCCTAAACATATCCAAACTCATCGACACATTTTCCAACACAGGATCATCCTCAGCGCCGGTATTGGTGTAGGAGCGGATAGCGTCGCCAAAGTCGTTGAGCGAAGTGGAGCTCATAACCGTATCGAGGTCGATAGCGCAGAGCACATTGCCCGTCGTCTTATCGAAGAGTATATTGCTGATTTTCGTATCGTTGTGGCTAACGTGAGTAGGAATAGTACCATTCTCCACCAGCGCCCAGAAGTTGCTCATCTCCTCTCGGCGCGAGGCAATCCACTCAATCTCCTCGGCCACCTCCTGCTTACGACCAACGGGGTCGGCAGCGAGGGTAGCATCCCACTGCTCGAAGCGGTAGCGGATGTCGTGGAAACCTTTTAGCACCACCTTCAAAGGCTGAGTAAAATCGGCCAGTTGTGCCTGAAAACGACCAATACCCACACCGCCTTGCAGAGCTAGTTCGGGGGTAGTGGCACGGTCGTAGCTGAGTGAGTTCTCAATCATCACACATACAGCCCAGAAGTTACCATCGACCTCCACATAGAGTGCGCCATCGTGGGTCTTAACAATCGTAAGTGTCTCACGCATAGGGTCGGCCACCTTAGTTTTGATATGCTCCGTCACGGCCCATATATTCTCCATCATTGCGGGCACATCGGGAAATACAACGTGGTTTTTGCGTTGAAGAATGTAGTCGGGCGCATTACCTTTGGTCTGCACCACAAACGTGTCGTTGATGAAACCCTCGCCGAGGGGGCGAATCTGCTCAATTTCGCCTTCCAGAGCAAACTGCAAGGCAATCTGGTAAAGTTTTTCTTGGGTCATTTTGCTATTTGTTTTATTTTGTTTGTATCCATTTTCTATTTGACAAGTTCCACCGTGCCGAAGAAGTCGGGGCAATGGAAGTTGGGCTGAGGCAGGTCGATGGGCGACCAACTCAAAAAGTGGGTCTTGTCACAATTGTCGCCACACTTGTAGAAGTTGGCCCTAATCTGCTCGGGAGCACTCTCCCACCCCAGCAACTTAAATGGGATAACCTCCAACATCCACCACTGTTGTCCCTCGGCACGCGAGTCGATTGACTGCTTAGGAAGGCTTCCTGCAAGGCGCACCGAGTCAATCTGGGCATCGGTGAACATCTGGGCATCGTTGCGCGACTTGCGGCGTGCAGCCAGAAGCGTAGCTACGCAGTTTGCCTCAAAATTGAAGTACCCCTCGCCGTCGGGCGTTGCGGTGAAGAACTCCACACAACTATCCTCCCAAACTGGACCATTGGAATTGAGCGTCACAGCCTTAACGTGCTCCTCCTCTACCTCAAAGAGCAACACCAGACTCTCCTGAGAGAATGCAACTCGCACAGTAACCACCGGGGCGTAAGGGTAGTCGGGCCAATTAAGACAATCAATCTTATGGGCTGAGGTCTGGGCCAACATTGCCTTGTAGAGTTGTTCGTTGGAGAGAGTCTCGGGGCTCTCCATAAAGGTTGCTCGGAGCGTTTTAGCACCTGCAAAAGTGTTATTATTGTGGGTCATACTGCCATTAGTTGTTACAAATTCTTCCAAAAGTAATCATTTTATGCCATTTCTACAAATATCAGCTTTTGATTGTTTCGATAATTTCGTTTTTGGGTTGTACGATTCTCGCAAAAACTTCGTACCTTTGGGCTACTTTCCATTCCAACCCAATAACCAACCAATAGTATGAGAACAAAACTACTTACCCTACTACTCACAGCCACACTGGGCCTTCTCTGCAACTCGTGCCAACAGGAAAGCCGCACCCCTTTCTTTGTGCAGATTACCGACCCTCAGTTGGGATTCATCACCGAATCTACTGACATTCAGCCCGAGATGGATAATATGAGTCGCATTGCAGAGGCCGTCAATCGTCTTAGACCCGACTTTGTTGTTTTCACTGGCGATCTGGTGCAGTGGCGCACCGACAAGGGTGCTTGGGAGGGTTTTGAGCAGATACGAAATATGTTCGATTCAGATATAAAACTCCACTTTGTGCCCGGCAACCACGACGTAGGCGACAAGGTGGGTCAGTTGGATGTGGAGAGTTTCGTTGAGCGCTACGGCGAGGACCGTTTCGTACACAACGCCCCGGCCTACACCGCCATTGGCTACAACTCGTGCCTCCTAAAAGCCCTCGCGCCCGAGGAGGCCGAACTATATGAGTGGTTCACGGATTCGCTCGAAGCAGCCTCGGAGCGTGGCCTGCCCATTGTAGTAATGGCCCACCACCCCATCTATGTGGAGAGTCCCGACGAGGAGGATGCAGGAGTCAATTTACCCAAAACAATACGCAATAAATACCTCAATCTATTGAGCCACTATGGTGTCAGCCTCTCGCTTTCGGGCCACCTACACCACTGTGTCACAGCCACCTACGGCCACACAAGACTCGCCACATCGGGCGCAGCAGGTCGTCCTCTGGGCGAAGAGGGTTCAGGCATAACTATCGTCACTATTGGCAAGCAGGGGCCAGAGGCCACATTCTACGAGATAGAGAAAATCCCCACCTCTATCGACTAATTGGCCGAGGGCTAAACCATACCTTCTCTCTGGAACATTGCGCGATAATAGTCGGCCTTGCGCTCCAAACCAAGCGGATAGGCTCGCGACGAAGAGGGCATACGCCAAAAGCGCACATTGCGGGAGCCGACCACAATCTCCACAAAAGAGCCAATGGGCGGAATAGCTGCACCAAACCTTTCGGCCACCACTTCGGTAGCCTTTTGACCCGTCGTGACAATCGCCACGCAGCGAGGCATACCCTCCAATAGAGCCTCTATGTCGGTAGGCTCAACCACCTCCAAGTATTTGTCCGAAGCGTTGTCACGCAAGCGTCTAACAGCCGAGGCAGTGTCGTATAGGGCAATGCCCCGCTGAGTACAAAACTCCACCACCCGCTCCTTGTCGAAACGTTTTTCGCCCACCACCTCGAAGTGGTGGGGATTGTCGAAAAAGACCCTACCCACAATGCGCCACATATCGTTTATCCAGTTGGGATAGAAGAACTCCATCGACCACCTCTTCTTGGAGGGTGGGAAACTACCGAGCATAAGCATATGAGCAGAGCTGGGCAAAAAAGGCTCTAAGGGATGACGTTCTATAATGTAGGATTCGTTACTCTTCATAGTAACAAAGGTATCACTTTTGGAGCAAAGAGCTAATCTTTCCCTATAACATTTGCAAAAATTGCAATAAAAAAGCTCAGCCACTGATATATTTCCCACAAAAAAGCCTCTTATAAGTTGTAATATCTCGACAAAAATCGTACTTTTGCGATAAGAGAAAACAAAAGTCTAACCATATAAAAAATTACTGCTATGGCAAATTTGAAAGAAAAATGCTTGAATTATCTCCGCGAGGAGGGCTACTGCCCCACAATTGACGACGATGGCGACATCAAGCTCAAAGTTCAGGGTCTTACTATGTACATTCGCACCAGCGACACCGACGACGAGTTCCTGAAAGTGTGGTTGCCTTTCATCTGGTCGATTGAGAACGACAACGAGAGGGCTAAACTCCACTGGGTGGCAAACAAACTCAACCGTGAGTATAAATGCGGTAAAATCTACCTCACCGACGACGACACCCACGCCGTGTGCGAGATTTTCATCAGCGACAGCGATGTTAAACTCGGTGCAATCGTTTCGCGCTGCATTATGATTCTGACCCAGATGAGGGGTGAGCTTTCACAGTTGATGCGTGAGTAAGAGCAAATCTCTATCCATCATTAGTAAGGTGGCTTCGGCCACCTTACTTTCCTAACACAAAAACCACAAAACCACTATGGCCAACGACAAGAAAAGAGTTTTTATAAGCTACTCTCGCAAGGATTATGTCACTGAGAGTGGCGCACACATTGAGGGTAGCATAGTCCAGCAAGTCAAAGACCTGCTGCAAGCAAGCGGCATATCCTATTGGTTCGACGAGGAGGGCATCTACACCGGCGCTGAGTTTATGGGGCTTATAGCCAAAGCTATCGAGGAGGCAGATGTATTCTTGTTTATCTCCACCGAGAACTCCAATAGCTCGCAATGGGTGCAGAAAGAGCTCGCTTGTGCCAACGAGTTGGGCAAGTGGCTTGTACCAGTGAAGGCTGTGGAGAAATACCCGGCCTCAATCAGTATTTGGTTAGCCGGCAAAGATCACCTCGACTACTATCACAACCCAGAGAGCATTGCCAAACTGGGCGAAATCATCCGCCACAAGCTCGATGAGATTGACAGCGAGGCCGTTAAGCTCGAACTAAACAACGAGATTGCCGAGGAAAAACGCCTGAAAGAAGAGGAAAAACAGCTCAAAATTGCTTTGGGTCAATATGCCATCTATTTGGAAAAGTTGGAGGCAGAGCTAACCGAGCTAAAAGCCCAGCAAGAGCGTCTGGCCATAGATATTGCCCTACGCCAAAAGAGTATTGAGCTGCTGAAAATCGACCAAGAGAAAATCGACAAGAAGTATCAGGTTATCACCGAGAAACTCTCCACTCCAAAAGAGAGTTCCAATGGTAGCAATGTAGAGTTTGCTGCCCCAGAGGTTGATATGGCCGAGGTCAAGGTCGAAGAGCCAAAGGTGAAGACAAGGGAGGAGGTTGTTGCCCCCACGCCCGACACACCCGCTCCTGCGCCTACTGAGCAGCCCACCACAACCACCCAGAGCGAGGCCCCCGCACCTGAGCCAGCTCCCACACCCGCACCTGCGCCCAAGCGTACCGCACAGGAGGAGATTAACGCCCTTATGTCGATGATGTCTATCCTCCACCCCAAAAAGCAGGAGGAAGAGACCCCTGCCACGTCGGAAACACCCACCTCTTCGGACAATTAGTCCACTCAAAAGGCATAATACAAAACAGATGCGACATCCATTTGGATGTCGCATCTGTTTTGTATTGGCAACTTAGTTAGTCCATCTTCAAGACTGCAAGGAAGGCCGACTGTGGCACCTGTACGTTACCAATCTGGCGCATACGTTTCTTACCCTTCTTCTGCTTTTCGAGCAACTTACGCTTACGGCTAATATCGCCACCATAGCACTTGGCCGTAACATCCTTACGCACCTGTCTTACCGTTTCACGAGCGATAATTTTAGCACCAATAGCGGCCTGAATGGCGATGTCGAACTGCTGACGTGGGATGAGTTCTTTGAGTTTCTCACACATCTTGCGACCGAAGTCGTAGGCGTGGTCGGTGTAGATGAGTGACGAAAGAGCATCGACAGGCTCACCATTGAGCAGAATATCGAGTTTGGAGAGTTTGCTCTCGCGGTAGCCAATCTGGTGGTAGTCAAACGAAGCGTAGCCACGCGAGATACTCTTCAACTTATCGTAGAAGTCGAAGACAATCTCCGAGAGAGGCATATCGAAGTTAATCTCAACCCTCTCAGGGCCGAGGAAGACCTGATTGACCAGTGTGCCGCGCTTGTCGATGCAGAGCTTGATGACAGCACCGAGGTAGTCGGTCTTGGTGATAATCTGAGCGCGGATGTAGGGCTCCTCAATCTTATCGACCATCGTCAAATCGGGCAGACCCGATGGATTGTGTACATCGACAACCTCACCCTTCTTGGTTGTGACCTTAAACGACACGTTGGGCACGGTAGTGATAACATCCATATCGAACTCCCTGTAAAGCCTCTCCTGGACAATCTCCATATGGAGCAAACCCAAGAAACCGCACCTAAAACCAAATCCCAAAGCAAGCGAACTCTCGGGCTCGAAAGTAAGCGAGGCGTCGTTGAGTTGAAGCTTTTCGAGCGAGGCACGCAAATCCTCATACTCACTTGCATCGACAGGATAGACACCTGCAAAGACCATTGGCTTAACATCCTCAAAACCAGCCACTCCCTCCGAGCAAGGATTCTCAATGTGGGTAATCGTATCGCCCACCTTCACATCCTTCGAGGCTTTAATACCCGACATAATGTAGCCCACATTACCGGCCTTAATCTCGTCTTGTTGTACAAATTTGAGCTTCAAAACGCCAATTTCGTCGGCGTCATACTCAGCACCCGTATTGAAGAACTTTACCCTATCGCCCTTGCGGATAGTGCCATTCATCACACGGAAGTAGCCGATAATACCACGATAGGAATTGAAAACCGAGTCGAAAATAAGAGCCTGCAAGGGGGCGTTTTCGTCGCCTTTGGGTGCGGGTACTCTATCGACAATGGCGTCGAGAATCTCCTCAATGCCAATGCCCGTACGAGCCGAAGCACACAAAATATCCTCCGCATCGCAGCCCAATAGCTCTACAATCTGGTCCTTAACCTCATCAACCATAGCCGACTCCATATCGATTTTGTTGATTACGGGGATAATCTCCAAGTCGTGCTCTAAGGCCAAGTAGAGGTTGGATATGGTCTGTGCCTGAATACCCTGCGAAGCGTCCACCACAAGCAATGCACCCTCACACGAAGCGATGGCGCGCGAAACCTCGTAGGAGAAATCGACGTGTCCGGGGGTGTCAATCAAGTTGAGCGTATATACCTCACCTTCACGCTCATAGTTCATCTGTATGGCGTGCGACTTGATAGTAATACCCTTTTCGCGTTCAAGCTCCATATCGTCGAGCACCTGATTTTGCAACTCGCGCTGCGAGAGCGTACCGGTCTGTTCGAGGAGTCGATCGGCAAGGGTACTCTTACCATGGTCTATATGGGCAATTATACAAAAGTTGCGAATATTTTTCATAGTATCTTATATAATAGGTTGCAAATGTACATATTTTCTACAAAAATTAAAATAGCTGTGGTGCAATCTGTTTTTACATACAAATGTTCAATCAAAGAAAAATATAACCTAATATGTTGCAAAATTGAACATAAAATGCTATTTTTGCAGACCACAACCACAAACATTCCTTTTTTGCAGGGCGTTAATGCCCTGCAAAAAAGGATAAAAATAATTCAGACTGCAATGATTTCTATTCCTTCTGCTGTTGAATCAGTTATTAAAAAACGCCCCTTCCTCGAAGGCGCACTAATCGAAGGCCTTATTAACCTTTCGGCCTTAGCTCGACAACTCAAACCTGAGATTGAGTCTATGGTTGGTAGAGAGGTAAATGACAGCGCAGTAATTATGGCACTCAACCGCCTTGTTCCACGTCTGGAAATCATCACTGCCAAGAAGGCAAAATCGGTTGTTGAAAACATTGGCGACATCACTGTTAGGAGCAATTTGGCCGATTTCACCTTCCACAACTCCCCAACCCTCCACCTGAAACAAGCCCGTCTTTTGGAGCAAATACACGAGCAGAGCAACCTCTTCTGCACAATTTCGCAGGGTATCTACGAGACAACTATTGTTGTGAGCGAGCAACTCAGCGAGCTAATCGAGGAGTTGTTTGCCGACGAAATAATCATTTCAAAGAATGCTAAACTCTCGCTCATAACCATCAAGCTCCCCACCGACAACACTCTGTGTCCCGGTGTATATTATTACCTTTTCAAAGAGTTGGCGTGGGACAGCATCAACATCGTAGAGGTGATAAGTACCTCCAATGAGTTCACAATCGTGGTGAGCGACATCGACATACACCGCGCTTTTGCAATACTTATGAACGCCAAGCAGAAGGCTGTCATTTTGGGGTAGATAGGAGCATTATGGGCCCAACGAAGTGGGGCTGATAAATAGAAAAGAGATAGGGCTACGGCCCTATTTTTTTGTACCTACAATTAAGCCTCGGGGGATTATGCGAGAAAAATCTAATTTTCGGGGGCAGATATTGGCCAAATCTCAATTAAAATTGTATTTTTGTAGGTTAAATGGCGCATAGTGCGCCAACGGATTTAAGCACCAAGAGAAGAAACGAACTAAAAATATAAATACAAGACTATGAATATCTCTTACAATTGGCTCAAAAACTACCTTTTGAGCGACCTAAAAGCCGAAGAGGCAGCCGTAATCCTCACTGATATTGGCCTTGAAATAGAGGACTTTGAGAAACTCGAAGCCGTAAAGGGTGGACTCAAAGGTGTGGTTGTAGGCGAGGTGCTCACTTGTGAGGACCATCCCGATTCGGATCACCTCCACGTCACAACAGTTGATGTTGGCACAGGCGAGCCTTTGGGCATCGTTTGTGGCGCTGCCAACTGCCGCAAGGGTCTGAAAGTTATGTGCGCCACGGTAGGTGCCGAATTGCACCCCATCGGCTCAACAGAGGTATTCAAAATCAAACGTAGCAAGATTCGTGGTGTTGAGTCGCTCGGTATGCTCTGCGCCGAGGACGAGTTGGGCATTGGCTCTTCGCACGATGGCATTATGGAGCTCGACGAGAACGCCATACCCGGCACCCCTGCAATGGAGTATCTCAAACTCACCGACGACTACCGCTTGGGCATTGGCCTTACCCCCAACCGCATCGATGCAGCATCGCACTACGGCGTTGCACGCGACTTGGCAGCCTACCTACGCTCACAAGGCCGAGAGGCAGAATTGCGTCTGCCCAGCGTGGAGGATTTCAAGGTGGACAACACCTCCAGAGCCACACAGGTAGTGGTTGAGAATAGCGAGGCTGCTCCCCGCTATGCTGGTATCAATATCTCGGGTGTGAAGGTTGCTCCCTCGCCCCAGTGGTTGCAGAACGCCCTGAGGGCTATTGGCATCAACCCCAAAAACAACGTTGTCGATGTTACCAACTATGTACTCCACGAGCTCTGCCAACCCCTCCACTCCTTCGATGCCGACCGCATTGCAGGCAATAAGGTTGTAGTTCGCACCTGCCCCGAAGGCACTCCTTTCCGCACTCTCGACGGCGTGGAGCGCAAACTCTCCGAGCAGGATCTTATGATTTGCGACAGCGAGAAACCAATGTGTATTGCAGGCGTGTTTGGTGGCGAGCACTCTGGCGTTACAGAAAATACCACCAACGTATTCCTCGAAAGTGCCTACTTCAACCCTGTATGGGTACGCAAGACCGCCAAGCGTCACGCACTTTCGACCGACGCATCGTTCCGCTTTGAGCGTGGTATCGACCCCAACATCACTGTCTATGCACTCAAACGTGCAGCTCTGCTGATTAAAGAGCTTGCCGGTGGCGAGATTACCTCCGAGATTACCGATATTTACCCCGCCCCTGTTGCTCCTTTTGCAATCAACATTAGCTACGACTATATCGACAACCTGATTGGTAAGGCCATTGGCCAGCAGACCATTAAAGATATTCTCCACAGCCTCGAAATAGAGATTACTGGCGAGACCAGCGAGGGTCTGTCGGTACTTGTTCCTGCCTACCGTGTAGATGTTCAGCGCCCTGCCGACCTTGTGGAGGAGATTTTGCGTATCTACGGCTACAACAACGTTGAGATTCCCGAGCACGTCAATTCGACCCTTTCGTATGAGGCCAAACCCAACCGCGACAAACTCCGCAATATGGTCAGCGATATGCTCTCGGCCTGCGGCTTTGCCGAGGTTATGAACAACTCGCTCTCGAAGAGTAGCTACTACGAAAACTCGGAGGTCTATCCCTCGGAGCGTTGCGTGAAGATTATGAATCCTCTAAGTGCCGACTTGGGCGTTATGCGCCAGACCTTGCTCTATGGTCTTATGGAGGTTGTGGAGCTGAATGTCAACCGCAAGGCTCAGAGCATCAAGATTTACGAGTTTGGCAACACCTACACCTACAATGCCGAGCGCAAGGAGGAGGATGGACTCGCACCCTACGATGAGAGCTTCCGCCTGTCGGTAGCAATCTCGGGCGCACGCACCTCGCAGTCGTGGAATAGCAAGACTGAGGCAAGCGACTTCTTCACCCTCAAAGCTGTGGCAGAGAAGATTTTGCGTCGTTTTGGTATGGATATCTACACCCTGCGTAGCGAGCCTATCCAGAATGAGCTCTATGCCGAGGGTCTGAGTTTGAAGGCGGGCAACAAGGAGTTGTTGCAGATTGCTACCATCTCGCCCAAAGTGCGCAAGATGTTCGACCTGAAAGGCGAGGTTTACTTCCTCGACATCGACTTCGACACCCTGCTCAAATACACCAAGAAGCACAAAGTCAGCGTCAAAGAGTTGGCTAAGTTCCCCGCTGTTAAGCGCGACCTTGCGCTGCTTGTCGATAGCGCCGTAAGCTACGCCGAGTTGCGTCAGATTGCCTTCCAGACCGAGAAGAAGTTGCTCAAAGATGTTACCTTGTTCGACGTCTATACGGGCGACAAACTCGAAGCAGGCAAGAAGTCCTACGCACTTGGATTCATACTCCAAGATGAGAGCAAGACCCTCGACGAAAAGACCATCGAGAATACGATGAACAAACTCATCGACGCCTTCGCCAAGAAGGCCGGCGCTACAATTAGGTAGCCCTGCTGACTTGCACGATACCAACAAAAAGGAGAAGAATCCGCTTGGGTTCTTCTCCTTTTGTATTGGTGGTATGGGGGCGCTGGCTACTTGCTCTCGAAGAGCTGACGGAACCACTCGGGGGCGTGGCAGGGGCGACGGGTGGTGGCATTGACAAAGACCAACTCCACAAATCCCGTATTGACCAACTCGCCGGCCTCGTTACGAATCTCGTGGTCGAACCTTAGGCGCGCACCCTTAATCTCGTGCATCATAACCTTGATAGTCAGCAGGTCGTCGTAGCGAGCAGGTGTGAGGAACTTCATCCCAACCTCCCTAACGGGCATCATCACTCCGCCCTCCTCCATCGCTTTGTAGGTAAAACCCTTTTCGCGCAGCAATTCGGTGCGAGCATACTCATAATAGACGGGGTAGTTGGAGTGATGAACGACACCCATCTGGTCGGTCTCCTTATACCTCACTCTGAGTTGTATATCCTTCTCAAACAATATATTATCCATATCAAATTAAAGTTTATGTCCAAGCAGTTCTTCGGCCCTTTGAATCTCGCCCGACTCCACAAGCGCCCTTATCACCGAGGAGCTAACCTTACCACCCTCGTAGGTGTAGGCCGAGGCCCTATGAAGCGCAAAACCGTATTTCTCGGCAAGCCTTTCGAAGTGGTCGGCCGAAACGCCCACGTCGTGACCAAAGCGGTGATTGTAGCCCACAACAAGTGTATCAACACCAAGTTTGGCAACCAAAAAATCCCTTACAAACTCTTCGGAGCTAAGGGCCGCAAAGGCCAACGTAAACTCCACAACAATAAGCTCATCCACACCGAGTGCTTCGAGCAGTTGAGCCTTCTGGGCGATGGTTGTGAGCAATCGGAACTCTCCACCGCGTGGCAGAACCTCCCTCGGATGAGGGTCGAATGTGACGACCACGCTACGACCACCTATGCGACGCGCCTCCTGAACCACCTCGCCGAGCAAGGCGGCGTGGCCACGATGCACACCGTCGAACGAACCAATAGTAACAACCGGTCGCTCGATAGCAGACAGAGAGTCAAAACCGTAGTGGATACGCATTGTGCTAATAATAAGGCCGTTAAATGTCACTCCTCTCCTGCTCCTTAACAAAGTAGGCAACCTTTTCGAGCAGAGTAGTAATGTCGTAGTTCTCCACAAAAATACCCAAGGGGAAATTCAGGGGCTTGGAGGTGAAATTGAGCACGCCCTTGATACCTGCGTTCACAATGGGCAACACCACATCCTCAGCTACGCGCGTTGGACAAGAGATAATGGTGATGTTAATATCCAACTCCTCCACCCTCTGCGAGAACTCTTCCATCGAGTAGCAGGGGATATCGTCGATTGTGGTATCCACCTTCGAGGCATCCACATCGAAAGCCGCCACAATCTTCAAATTCAAACCCTTGCTATTGAAATACTTAGTAATAGCTTGACCCAAGTGGCCCATACCTATCACGCCTATATTCATTGGTTGGGGAGCATCGAGAATGTCGCCAATAAAATCGGCCAACACGCTCACATCGTAACCCTTTTTCGTATCGCTCGTAAAGCCAATCAACATCAAATCACGACGCACTTGCACCGCTGTAAGACCGTGCATACCCGCCAAAACGTGGGAGAATATGTGGGTAATACCCTGCTTTTGGCAGCGCAACAGCGTGCGACGATATTCGCTCAGTCGCTCAACGGTTTTCTCGGGTAGTGCTTGCAAATCCGACATAGTAGGAAGAGATTAAAATTTTGATAATTATTTACAAAGGTAACGATTTTTATTAAATTTGTAGTCAAAATAAACAAACAACCTATGGTAAAAGGAGTTATATTCGATATGGACGGAGTATTGGTCAATAATATGTCCGTTCATTTTCAGGCATTTGCCGCAATGGCCGAGCGCTACCACCTCACCGCCGATGAGGGTGCCGATTTCACCCACCTGAATGGTCGTGGCAACGACGACATCATCTGCGCACTCTTTCCGCCCGAAATTGTAGCCGCAAAGGGAGTGGAGGCACTTGCCGCCGAGAAAGAGGCACTCTATCGTGAGATTTACGCCCCCACCATTGCCCCCACCAAAGGACTTACCACCCTACTATCCGAGCTAAAAGAGGCCGGCATAAGGTGTGCCGTAGGCTCTTCGGGACCCAAGCTCAATGTAGAGTTTGTACTCGAAAAGTGCCATATTGAGCCCTATTTCGATGTACGCATCAGCGGCGATATGGTCACCCGCTGCAAGCCCGACCCCGAGATATTCCTCACAGCAGCACAGAAGTTGGGACTTAGCCCCTCGGAGTGTCTTGTCTTCGAGGATGCCATTGCGGGCGTCACAGCTGCCCGAGCTGCGGGTATGAAGGTCATTGCTCTCACATCCACCCACACCCGCGAGCAACTTCTACCCCACTCGCCCAACATCATCGCAGAGGATTTTACCACCATAGACCTAGGCATAATCCGCTCACTGTGGTCGAAGTAGGCAGACACGACAAAACTAAAAGAGTGAAGAACCAGCGTTCTTCACTCTTTTAGTTTTCAGCACATTAGGCTACTCTATCGCACCTCGATAGTATAGTTGGGGCGGTAATTGACCAACATCCAAGTGTCATTGACCATATTGCCATCCTCCTCAATGAAGCTATAACGCGTCTGCAACATCGTCACAACTGCGCCATTGAGTTCGGCCGCAAGATCGCCTCCGGCATACATAGCCGTAACAAACAACCTCACAGCATCGTAGGCTCTATATGCAAACATCGAAGGTGCTCGACCATAGGCGGCCATAAACTTCCTATCGAACTCCCTAACAAGCTCACTACTCCTATCGGCGTGGTAGGGTGCAAGGTAGGTCACATCGAGCTTAAAGAGCAAATTTTTGTCCATATTCCTATACTTCGCCCAATTGGCATTACCAAGCACCCTGATGGGTACTCTGCGTGTGCCATACTTGGGCTGGCGCGAGTTCATCATCGAGCTGATAATGGCGAGCGAACGGTCGGTGTCAATCTCATTGTCGGACAACACTACAAATAGGTTATCCTCAGTGGCCATAAGTTCCTCAATTGGTCGGCTATTGAGCGAATCGACAACAAAATTTTCGTCATAGATAACCTTGCCATAGGGATATCCGTCGAGCATAGCCAAGACCTCGCGCTCCATATCGTCGTCGTTGGAGGCCGTATAGACCATAATCACATTGGTCTCAGGGCCAACCAGTCCGCCGAGCTTCTCCACCCTACTCTTAGGCGTTGGCGAGAGGCGGTAGTAGTGGCGGCCATAGCTACCATTGGTTGTAGAGGCCAGAGGCGACACCATTGCAACACCCCTCTCGGCAGCATACTCCACAACAGCCTCCTGATTGCGCTCGTAGATTGGGCCAATAAAGAGGTCTGTATTGTCAATCATACTGTCGTAGCGCACAAGTCGTTCCACCTGAGAGGGCGAGTTTTTCGTATCGAAGAGTTGCAACGTCACCGAAAGTCCCTCCTTCTGACACTCACGAGCCGCCAACTCTGCCCCTTGAAAGAACTCCACAAAGCTACCTCTAACTCTGCCAAGCGTATCACTCAGGGGCAACATCAACGACACCGTAAGCACATCTTTCTCAAAAGGACGAAATCTCACTCCATCGGCCGAAAGACTATCGAGATACTCCACAATGTCGGTGGTAACGAGCGATTGTTGTTCTTGCTCGGCAACGGCCATATCACGAGCAGAGGGCTCGTATTTGAGCAACATACCCTCATATATAAACTCAGGCGAGCCATTCCACTCCGACAAGTCATCTACATACAGACCCAACTTGGTTGCAATCGAATAGAGCGTTTCACCCTCACCCACAACCACATAGCGATAGTTGTGCGAAAGAGCCGAAAGCACCTCAAAGTAGCGACCACTCTGCTGACGTATGTCGCTCAGCTGGCTCTTACCCATCGCACTCCTACGAACATAGAGCGACGAACGTGTGCGGAGGTTGGTCACATCCAAGCCCGCATTGTCGGCCACAAGCGTATCGAGCGATATGGCATAATCGACAGCCACCTTAAAGAGCGACTCCCCACCAACGATGCGGTGACGGTCGTAGCGACTATCACTACGGCGAGGTTGCAATTTGCTAACGCGCTCGTAGCAAGGAATCCTCAAATAGTCGCCCTCAGCGATAGCAGGAGCTATGGGGTCGAGATTGTTCTCATCAAGCACCTCCTTTTCGGCAAGCGAGTAGAGGGTAGCAATGTCGGCCACACTTTCACCAGCCACAACTCTATGGATATAGTAGTTGTTCGAGTCGATATTAAGCACCACAGGCGCTTGCTCGCCCTGAGCCAGTGCCACGCCCATACCGCCACACAACAATACTACAAACAGTAGAAGCCTTTTCATCCTTATTAGAGTAAAAAAAGTAATTTAAGCCCTCCGGGGAGCTATTTGATTCGTGTCTTAATCCTCGAAATAACCTGCTTAGTGTAGAGCGGAAAATCACCCTCCATCATCCAGTCGTAGTAGGAAGGCTCCTTGCGGAATATCTCCTCGACAAGTTTGCCCCTATGCTTGCCAAAGCCGAAAATCTCCCTATCCTGCTCGTCGTAGAGGATACGACCCGCATAGTCGGCACTACGGCTCTGAGTACTGAATTCGGCCAACGCAGCAATGTCGTTGGGCAAATCCTCGTAGCGATCGAGTTGAGCCATAAGTACCTCGTAGGTAGCCAACGTGTCGGCCTCAGCCGAGTGGGCGTCCTCCAAATCTTTGTCGCAATAGAATTTGTAGGCTGCCGTCAGAGTGCGCTGCTCCTTCTTATGGAAGATGGTCTGCACATCAACAAACTTACGCTTTTTCAAATCGACATCCACACCAGCCCTCAGAAACTCCTCGGCCAACATAGGCACATCAAACCTATTGGAGTTGAAACCACCAATGTCGCAACCCTTAATATACTCGGCCAGCGACTTGGCGATTTGTCGGAATGTGGGAGCGTCGGCCACGTCGGCATCGGTAATGTGATGCACTGCGGTAGCCTCCTCGGGGATGTGCATAACCTGACCATTGTCATCTACGGGTTTGATACGACGGGTCTTAACCAGAGGCTCGTCGGCCCCGGGCACAACCTTCACCAACGAAATCTCAATAATACGGTCGCGAACAATATCCACACCCGTAGTTTCGAGGTCGAAGAAGACAATGGGGTTTTTAAGATTGAGTTTCATAGACTTCTCTGGGGTTATGAGTGCGCCTAAGCGTTAATCATCATAGGCATAATCAACATCAGAGTGTTGGAACTCTGAGGCTCGTCGTAGAGAGGTTTATAGACACCTGCACGGGTCGAATCGGCCAGCTCGATAACAACACTTGGGGTCTCAATGTTGGAGAGAATATCCACAAGGAAGGTCGATTTGAAACCAATTACAATGGGTGCACCCTCGTAGGCGCAGCTAACACGCTCCTCAGCCGAGTGGGAGAAGTCGATATCCTTAGTTGCCAAGTTGATGCAATTGGTATTGATGTTGAACTCAACAAGGTTGGTTGCCTGATTGGAGCAGACAGCCACACGTTTGATAGCATTGAGCAACTCCACCCTATCGACAATCACTCGATTGGGGTTGGCAGCAGGAATAACTGCGTTGTAGTTGGGATAGACACCCTCGATAAGGCGGCAAACAAGGGTGCTGTTCTTCAAGTAGAATACAACGTTCTTCTTGTCGAAAGCTACCTTCACAGCGTCATCCTCTTTGAGCAAGATACCACGCAACAGAGCAGCGGGTTTCTTGGGAAGGATGAACGAAGCCTCAGCACCAACCTCAGCCTCACAAGTGTGTTTAACAAGCTTGTGAGCATCGGTAGCAACGAAGGTAACAACACCGGCAGACAAGTTTACATAGATACCATTCATCACAGGACGCAAGGTGTCGTCAGCAGTGGCGAAGATAGTCTTGTTGATACCACCTATCATCATATCCACATCAAGCTCAACCTCACACTTGTCACCTTCGAGCTCAGGCAGTGCAGGGTAGCCCAATCCCGAAGTGCCGGGAATACTGAGCGAGCCACTCTTCCAGCTTACGGTAATCTCCCAAGTATCCTCGTTGGCCTCAATAACCAGAGGTTGGTCGGAGAACTCTTTGAGCGAGTCAAGCATAAGTTTCACAGGGGCAGCAATGATACCCTCACGCTCAACGCTATCTACCGAAACACTACCCACAAGTGTGGTCTCCAAGTCGGAGGCAGTAACTTTCAGAGTATTGCCTTTCAAATCGAAGAGGAAATAGTCGAGAATAGGAAGAGTGTTTTTGCTGCTTACAACCTTACCTGTTGTCGAGAGGAGCGCCAAGAGCGCCGAAGAGGAAATTGTAAATTTCATAGTCCTGATTTTTATAGTTTTACGTTTGTTATTTATCGGTTTCACTCAGCCCCTTACGCACCCACGCCTACGCCTACGCGCGCAAAAAGCCTATTTAATCTCCAAATATAATAAATAAAGTTGGAAATCGAAAGCAAACTGCAATAATTTAGCAAAATTACCTCCAAAACGTGAGGTAATTAGAAAATTGAAAATGGAGAGTTGAGAGAGAACTTAGAGAATTTAGGGAGGTTAGGGAATTTAGGGAGAGGGCCTATAAGCCCTATTGGCTGGGTTTACTGGGTTTACTGGGTTCTCTGGGTTCTCTGGGTTCTCTGAGTTTACTGAGGCTTCTTAGTTCTCCCAGTTCTCCCAGTTCTCCCAGTCCTCTCAGTCCTCCTGCAACCCTTGTTTTCCTTTTGACTTAGGTCGTTAGACGTTAGACCACAGCCTTGGCTGTGATTTGTGCCAAACAAAGGAGCGACTCCGCAGCCCACATTTTGCATAGCGCGAGGCGAGTAGAAGGCTTGCAAATGAAAAACAAAAACGCATATTGCGGAGGGATTTTTGTGCCAAACAAAGGAGCGAGTCCGCAGCCCACATTTTTCATATCGCGAGGCGAGTACAAGGCTTGCGAAGAAGGCGGCTCCGCAGTTTGCTTGACGCAAATGAGGAAGCCGCCTTCAAGCGTAACGCAGTAATCGCCCGCGCTATGCAAAATGTTTGTAGAAGCGGATGATAGTTTCTATACCCTTATAGAACTGATCAAGTCCATAACTCTCGTTGGGTGAGTGAATTGCATCCTTACCCAAACCAAAGCCGATAAGGATTGACTTCATACCCAATATGCGCTCAAAACCGCTCACAATTGGAATACTACCACCCGAGTAGAAAGGCAAAGGACGCTTGCCAAAGGTATCGACAATGGCAGCCTCGGCAGCCTTGTAGGCCTTCAAGTCGGTGGGCGAAACATAAGGCTGACCGCCGTGCAGCGATTTAACATCAACCTTCACACACTTGGGTGCTATGCTGCGGAAATAATCCTCAAAGAGTTGCGCAATCTTCTCCCAATTCTGGTCGGGCACAAGACGCATCGAGATTTTGGCATAGGCCTTGGAGGGAATGATAGTCTTGGTACCTTCGAGGGTGTAGCCGCCCCAAATACCATTCACATCGAGCGAAGGACGCACACCCGTACGCTCAATGGTTGTAAAACCCTCCTCGCCTGCAAGTTCCTCTACACCAACGCCTTTCATATACTCTTCCTTGTCGTAGGGAGCTTTATTGAAGTTGGTGCGTTCCTCCTCGGTGAGGATGCGTACATCGTCGTAGAAGCCGGGGATAGTCACACGACCATTCTCATCAACGAGCTTGGTAATGAGGTTGGCAAGAACATTGGCTGGGTTGGCCACAGCACCACCATAGAGGCCCGAATGGAGGTCGTGATCGGGACCTGTAACCTCCACCTGCATATAGCACAAACCGCGCAAACCGCAGGTTATGGAGGGGGTCTCCATCGAAATCATACTTGTGTCGGAGATGAGGATAATGTCGCCCTCGACGAGAGCCTTATTCTCCTCACACCAAGCATAGAGGCTGGGCGAGCCAATCTCCTCCTCACCTTCGAGCATAAACTTCACATTGCAAGGCAGTTCGCCTGTGGCAACCATAGCCTCGAAAGCCTTGGCGTGCATATAGAGCTGACCTTTGTCGTCGTCGGCACCGCGACACCAGATGCGTCCATCTTTGATAACTGGCTCGAAGGGGTCGGTGCGCCACTCGCCCTTAGGATCTTCGGGCATAACGTCGTAGTGACCATAGACCACAACCGTAGGTTTGACGGGGTCGATAATCTTCTCGGCATAGACTACGGGGTTACCAGCCGTAGGCATAACCTCGGCCTTGTCTGCACCTGCTCTGAGGAGTGCGTCGCGCAACCACTCGGCTGTGCGTACCATATCGGGACGGTGGTCGCTCTGAGCGCTAATGGAGGGTATGCGCAGAAGTTCAAACAGCTCTTCGAGGAATCGTTCGCGGTTTTGTTGGACAAATTGATTGCTCTTTTCCATAAAAATGAGGTTCATTTAATAAAATTTCACTATATTTGTAGTTCTACCACCAAAAGGTAGAGTTACAAATTTACGAATTTAAGTTAGATAAAAAAAATAATTAGGAGGTATTTTTATGAGAACTATTCCAACTTCCGAGCTTATCATCAACTCCGACGGCTCGATTTTCCACCTTCACATCAAACCCGAGCACTTGGCTGACATCGTGATTTTGGTTGGCGACCCCGGCAGGGTTGAGATGGTTGCAAGCTATTTCGACGAGAAGGAGTGTAACATCGCAAGTCGCGAGTTCCGCACCATCACCGGCACCTATAAGGGCAAGCGTATGACCGTAATCTCCACCGGTATCGGTACAGACAACATCGACATCGTTGTGAGCGAGTTGGACGCATTGGCCAACATCGACTTCGCCACCCGCACCGAAAAGGAGCAAAAACGTCAGCTCACCCTGCTTAGGCTTGGCACTTCGGGCGCTATTCAACCCGACATTCCTCTGGGTTCGTTTGTATTTGCCCGCTCGTCGGTTGGTTTCGATGGTCTTTTGAACTACTATGCCGGTCGAAACGAGGTGTGCGACCTCGACATTGAGAAAGCTTTTGTGGAGCACACCGGTTGGAATCCTCTGCTCCCTGCTCCCTACTTTATCGACGCCGACATTGACCTCTTCAACCACTTCAAAGATAGCACCGTAGAGGGTATAACCGTTGCTGCACCGGGCTTCTATGGCCCTCAGGGCAGGTGGTTGCGCATCGCTCCCGCCGACAAGGAGCTCAACGCAAAGATTGAGAGTTTCAACTACAACTCGCGTCGCATTACCAACTTCGAGATGGAGAGTAGTGCACTGGCAGGCCTTGGCAAACTTATGGGCCACCGTGCAGGCACAATCTGCACCATCATCGCACAGAGGGCTGTGAAGGATATGAACACCGACTACAAACCCTTCGTTAGACAAATGGTTGAGATGGCGCTCGACAAACTCGCGCAGCTCTAAACACTACAAGCCCCACTCGGAAAATCAGTCCACATAACCGCCTGATACTGAGTGGGGCAAAAAAGATTGCAAAAAAAATTGGCAAAATTGCTTGCAGATACGAAAAAAGGTTGTATATTTGCACTCGCAATTCGGCACCGTAGCTTAATTGAATAGAGCATCTGACTACGGATCAGAAGGTTACAGGTTTGAGTCCTGTCGGTGTCACTCCAAGAGATTACTTCGGTAATCTCTTTTTTTTATTCCCCAAAACCATCCACACCTCTTTGGAAAACAGTGAGGGAGAGCCGAAGCTCTCCCTCACATTATAAAATATAGGTAAATAGACCTCGCTGCCGCTTAGAAGGTAGCCACAGCCCTAACGTGGTAGGTGTAGTCCTTGGTGCCACTACCGCTATCGCCGTAGTTCATCCTAACGAACCAGACGCAGTTTTTGTCGGCCTCGGTCGAAGACCAATACCAACCACTATCGCCCAAACCAAACAATGGAGTGCCACCCTCTCTGCTGAGTGTGTTGTTCACAGCACTATTGACCTTTGCGTTGGTGGCGAACTTTTCGAGCTCCTCAATGGCGGGCAGATACCAACCATCGCCCTGCTCGGCACACCAAGCAAATGCTGGGAACTTCTCTTGCCAGCCACGCACAGCACTAACAACGGCCTGATTGGCAGCGCCATCTGTGCGGCTCTCCGTACCGACAGAACGTTTCTGGTCGCCCTTGTAGGCACACCAGTTCATCTGCGAGCCCGACTGAGTGAGGCTCACAATTTTGCCGTGACGACCATCGGCCGAAACCTCAAACACAACGCCCTGTTTGCCGTCGCGGTCGTAGTAGTAGCCAACCTCATAGACACCATTGCTGCCACCACCCTGACGAACCATCCTATCCAGACGTTCCTGTCGCTCTTGGGCCGCCTTTTCTTCAGCCCGAGCAATCGAATCTGCTTTTGCCTTTTCGGCTCGAGCAATGGAATCCGCTTTTGCCTTTGCCATTTTAATAGAATCCCGTACAGCTTGTTCTCTCGCTTTTGCCTTTGCCCTTTTAATAGAATCCCGTACAGCTTGTTCTCTCACTTTTGTCTTATTGTCTATATCCAATTCTTCTATTGGCTGTCTTCCCTCTGATTCTGGTGAAATCTGTTGATTCGCCGACTCATCCTGAGTTGCGTCTGGCCGCACATTCCAGCTAATATTTTTTAAGGAATTGCCCATCCTGATGTTTGAAATCAGCATAAACGCTGCCCACGTGCCACTGGCAACCACAACAGCAACCAACAAAGCAATCACAAGGCCTTTATTATTGCGTTTGGGCTTGGCGTAGATACGCAGACGCTCGCGGTAGAGCGTGTCCATAGTCGAGGAGAAGAGCGAGCCGGTGATAATATCGGTATATTGGTGGCGATGGATAACATCGACAATATGCTCGGGGCAATCCTCGGGAAATGATGTGAAGTCCCTATTTATATTAACAGGTACAATGGTGACTTTATTCTCCACCGCACACTCAATCTCCTTACGCACCCAGTCGTCGCTATCGCCACAGCGCCCCAAATACTTAGGTGTGAGCAGTGCCAGAAAGACCTTAGCGCTCTTAATAGCGTCAATAATCTTCTTGTCGAAATGGCCATCTTTCAATCGTTCCACATCGAGGAACACCTTATATCCATACTTCTCCAATTGGAGCTGGATATTGCGTGCAAGCTCGGCTGCATCCTCGCGGCGGTAGCTTATGAAAATATCATACCTATTACTCATAGCGGGTTAGTGTTTGTTTGATTTCTTCAAGTTAATCTAATCAGGTGGGCACTTTGCCCTACGGCCTACTGAGCCAACAACTCGGCCAACTTCTTGCCAAGCTCCTCGCCACGCAGGTTGCGTGCAACGATAGTGCCATCGGAGGCGATGAGGAAGTTGGAAGGAATACTCCTTACGGCATACTCCTTGGCCGAAGCGTCGTTCCAATACTGCAACTCGCTCACATTAGGCCACACAAGCGCCTTGGCCTCCATAGTCTTAACCCAAGGCTCTTTGGCCTTATCGAGGCTCACGCCATAAATCTCGAAGCCCTTATCGTGGTAGGCAGCATAGTCGGCCACCAAGTAGGGCACCTCTCTCATACAAGGACCACACCACGAAGCCCAAAAATCCAAAAGCACATAGCGGTTTTTGGCCAACACATCGCTCAGTTTAATCATATTGCCATCCTTGTCGGGCAACTCCAAGTCGATGTAAGGCTGACCCACATCCACACGTTTCATACCCTCAGCGTGGGTGCGGAGAGTGGTTGCCGTATGTGACTCGCAAAGAGCTGCGGGCAGAGCCCTGACAGCCTCCAAAATCTCGTCGGGGGTCATAGTGTAATAGACCTGAGTAGCAAGCAAGTAGAGGCCAAATAGATTGTCGGCATTCTGCTTGTAGGATTCAAGAGTATGGTTGTCGTAGTTAGCCTCGGCCTCAGCCCTCTGCTCGTCGGTAGTGGCAGCTACATAGGCCTCCATAAGTTTGCGCTCTTCGCTCCTATAAGCGGCCATATTGTCGTTGGAAGGGGTGCCACTTACGCTCACACTACCCCACTCTTTCATAGAGCCTTCAACCCATACTTCGCCCTCCTCCACAAAGAGGGTTTTCTTCTTATCGCCCACAACAAGGTTGGCAAACAGAGGTGCATCAACATCCACCTCAATGACAAAACTACCATCCTCGGTAGTAACCTTACCAAAGCACTCGTTGCTCTTGTTGGCCATAAGGCTCACCTCGCCAGTGAGGCCTTCAATATGGCCTTTGACTACATATTTAGGACCGCAGCCCACCATCATCAGAGCAATGGTGGCCACCAATAGAATCTTCTTCATAGCAAAAAAATAGGTCATTTAGATTAGTGGTCAGGACTATTGCTGGTCGAATATCTTAGCCAACTCTTCGGCAAGCTGCTCGCCACGCAAATTCTTGGCAACAATCTCGCCCTCGGAGTTAATCAGGAAGTTAGCGGGAATAGAATTTACAGCATACTGCTTAACCGCCTCAATATCCCAACCTGTGCAGGTCGAAACGTTAATCCACTTCATACCATTGCCCTCAATGCAGCCTTTCCAAGCCTGCTCGTCTTCGTCGAGGCTCACGCCATAGATTTCAAAACCTTTCTCGTGGTAGTCGCCATAGGCTTTCAGAAGATAGGGCATCTCACCCATACAAGGACGGCACCACGAAGCCCAGAAGTCCAAAAGTACAACCTTATTGGCCTTGACAGCATCGCTTAGTTTCATCTGCTGACCCTCAGCATTGGGCAGGGTGATGTCGATATACTTACCACCAACAGCTGTTTTGAGCATACCCTCGGCCTGTTCTTTCAGCGCCACAACCTCCGCAATCTTCTTGTACTCGGCAGGGTAACCCTCAATAACGTCCAAAATCTCCTGAGCCTCCATCTCCTGCGATTTGCCACTCAAAAAGATGTACATACCCCAAAGGTTGTTCTGATTTTCAACA
>JAGBVY010000109.1 GCA_017630115.1 Tidjanibacter sp.
CGGTCGGGCTCAACCATACGCTCAACGATTTTTGCTTTCTCAAACTCGGGGTGCTGGTTGTAAACCTCCTCGATAGACTCGAGCACCTCTTTAACTGCCTGCAAATACTCGCTCTCGCCGGGGTGCTTGCGCTCCAACTCGGCCATCAAATTCTGAACATTCATAACTAAAAATAGGTTTTAAGTTTGTAATGATGTATTAGGTTTTGAAAATTACTGTCACATTATCACTTTAATGCACCCCCAAAAGTAGTGATTTTTATTGGAATTGTAATCTTTCCGAAGAAAATAGTCGTTATTTTTTTCTAAATTATTATCTTTGGAGTGAGAAACCGAGTTTTCCGAGCAGAAAATCAAGCAACAACCAAAACAAATATAACACTAAAACTTTTTAGACACAATGGAAAACCTTAAAATCACTCCATTCACCAAGTATCACATTGCCGCAGGTGCCAAGATGGCTCCCTTTGCAGGCTTCAATATGCCCATTGAGTTTACGGGCATCAACGCAGAGCACCTGTGGGTGCGCGAGGCTGTGGGCGTATTCGACGTGAGTCATATGGGCGAATTGTGGGTCAAAGGCCCCAAGGCCACCGCTCTGCTCCAACGCATCACCACCAACAATGTTGCAGCCCTGACCGACGGCAAGGTGCAGTACACCTGCTTCCCCAACGGACGTGGCGGTATTGTCGATGACTTCCTTCTCTACCGTTTCAATGAGGAGTGCTACTTACTGGCTATCAACGCTGCCAACATCGACAAAGACTGGGCTTTCGTATGCGAGCAAGGCAAAGCCTTCGGTATGGAGGTAGGCACTGAGCTTATCAACGCCTCGGACGACACAGCACAGCTTGCTATTCAGGGTCCTTTGGCAATGAAGCTCGTACAGAAGATGTGCGACGAGCCTGTTGAGGATATGGTTTACTACACCTTCAAGACCCTCAAAGTGGGCGGTTGCGAGGCCATCCTCTCCACCACTGGTTACACCGGCTCGGGCGGCTGCGAGGTATATATCAACAAGGATGACGCCGACCAGCTCTGGGCTGAGTTGTGGAAGGCCGGCGAGGAGTTCGGACTGAAAAACATCGGTCTGGGCGCACGCGACACCCTCCGTTTGGAAAAGGGCTTCTGCCTGTATGGTCACGAGATTAACGACGAGATTTCGCCTATTGAGGCCGGCTTGGGTTGGATTACCAAGTTTGTCGATGGCAAAGACTTCATCGACAGAGAGTATATGGAGTCGCTCAAAGCGGGCGGTCTGAAACGCAAACTTGTTGGCTTGAAGATGATTGACCGAGGCATTCCTCGTGCGGGCTACCAGATTGGCGACGCCGAGGGCAACCCCATTGGCGAGATTGTTTCGGGTACTCTGTCGCCCTGCTTGAAGGTGGGTATCGGCACCGGCTATGTGCCTAAGGAGTATGCCGTTGTAGGCAACACTCTGACTGTTATCGTACGCGAGAAGGCACTGAAAGCAGAGGTTGTAAAACTGCCTTTCTTGTAGTTAGACTGCGGGCAACCGATGACCGACGACCGACCTAAGTCAAAAAAAACTCGGGTATTGATACCCGAGTTTTTTTTGTGGGGTCTAACGTCTAAGGTCAATCGTCTAATGACCTAAGTCTTTAAGGGCTTATAGGCCCTATTCCCCAAATTCCCTACACTCCCTAAACTCCCTAACAACTCTCTCCCGACCACAAAAAAAAGAAAAGGGGAAGACTCACGTCTGCCCCTTTCATCAGGTTAGGTTAGTTAGGTTAATGAGGTACGGGAAGAATGTCCCGTAAAACATCGGTGCAAAAGTATGGCATTTTTACCGAAAAACAAAATTTTTACCTAAAAACTCGCCTCCTTTTTTAATAAATCGCAATTTTTGTCAAAACTTTCTTAAAAGTTATTAAATTATCTCCAAAACCCCCTACTTATTATTAAATTATTTTATAAATCAGGGGCAATTTTTAATCTTCACCTCCGACCCCAACATCACAAAAAACAGCCTCTTTTTCTGCCTCTCCAATCTCAATTCCGCCGATTTGGGCGCTGCAAAGGTTGCGATAGTTGGTAGGTGTTGTACCATAGGCACCGCGAAAGTGGCGAATCATCTGCGAGGGCGAGCCGAAGCCACATTCGTAGCATATATATTTAATAGGTGCGTTGCTATTACGCACCAACTCTTCCGCTTTTTCCAGTCGCCGCCTCATTATCCAATGGTGGGGACTATCGCCAAATAACTGGCGGAAAGTGCTCCTAAATGTGGATAATTTCATATCACACATTCGGGCCAACTGCTCGATAGTAAGATTCTCGGCCCAGTTTTGCTCCACCACTCTCTCCACTGATGTTTGGGCCGAGGAGTGAGCACACTGCCGTATGGCAGCAGCCACTACCGACTTCGGGGTGGCAAACAATAGCAACAGCAGCTCCCTCAACTTTATTTGCTGATAGATAGGACTATCGCCCATAAGCGACACTGTTCCCTTGTGGGTCAGCCCTGCAAAATAGCCACCTATAAGCGGTGTGGCCTGCTCGTGAAGACAGAGCCCTTTGGATTTGACTCCATTGGGCAACTTGGGCGATGGCGAGCAGACGGCATAGCTAAGTGAGCGCAGCACAGCCGCCACGCTATCGCCACCCAAACCGACCCTGATTTCGGAGAAAGGCTCTTTGCCACGACCCATATACTGCACACAGTAAGTGCCTCTACGCAGAAGATAGAGTTCTTGCTCAACTATCCGGATGAGATTGTGGTTGTCTATTACCACAAGGCTGCCTTGCAAGATGTAGCCCAACGTCGGAGAGTTAATTTTCACAATTTCAACTCTGGGACTATGGTTGCATTGATAGAACAAAAAAGGGCAGCCGACGCCACCCTTTTGAAGCAGGTTATTCTTCATTGTGTGTTGTGGTTGTGGTTTTGGTTGTGGTTTTTGGCAAAGGTAACACCACTATTTGGTCTTATTCCCCGAAACTCCACAAAGTTTCAACCCACTTTTCAACACAGCAAAATCGGACGCGCCAGAAAAAGCACAACCACCACGAGTTCAACTATTTACCAAACCAAAGATTAGCGCACAAACGCAACTGCAATAGTGAGTAGCACCACACCTATATATATAATTGTGCTAACTGCCCCCTTGTGCTTAACGAAGAATGTGTAGATAAGCGGCACAACACCAACACCCATAACAGGTAGAGCCAACTCAGCAGGCAGCCCCACAACAATGAGCATAAAAAGCCCTATCAGATAGGTGGCACTAAACACAACGTGGCCCTTGCGTGCCCTAATACGCATAGTGCCATATCCCGAAGCAAAGACCGCCATACTGGCCAAACTAAGTAGTGTGATTGCGCCAAAGAGCACTGCACCCAACAGAGAGCCCAACGATTCGTAGAGCACAACCCAATCGACTCCACCCCACCCACTCAGGGACTCACCCCAATGCTGAACAAACCACTCAAAGGGGCTACCCGCAAACCAGAAGCCCACCGAGCCATAGAGCATTGGCAACAGGAGCATAATGATGGCACTAACCATCTCTCTTGGCGAACGCTGCCACACCAACCAATGAAGAGGTAGGAGAGCCACCACATAGACCAAGTCGGGGACAAGCATAGCAGCCATACCGCTCCAAAAAGCGGCCCTCATTACCGAGCCAAACTGCTCGGTGCGACGGAAACTCAATATCATCAACTCGGTCGCATATACAATCATTAGCAAGGCCAGTCCGACCGAAGGCGAGGCCAAAGGATAGACCACGCCACAAGTGCAAACAACATAGAGCACCATCGGCACAAAGGAGCGAATGACCGAAAGAGAGTAGCGACTGGTGATGCGAGTGATAATCACAGATGCGAAGGCTACGCAGATAGCCCCAACAACATAGCTCCACGCACCTCCAAACCAACCATCAACCAACTCACCCACCAAAGAGAGTTCCACACCACCACCTGCCGACTCCAATGAGCCGCCCAGTGAGCGCACCACCAGAGCTGCAAGCAACACAACAAAGGTTAAAAGCAGCATCGGTATGGGTTGTTTGAGTATGTCGGTACGAGGTTGTGCCATAGTGGCACAAAGATAGACATTTGTGTTGGGAAATAATCTCTCCGCTAGGCTATAATTATCAAAAAAGAAGTAATTTTGTAGCGTTATGCTCAAACTCTCCTACAAAGACGACTGCTTAGAGGCAGGATGCGACGAGGCTGGACGTGGATGTCTGGCCGGGCCTGTATTTGCGGCGGCAGTAATACTCCCTCCCGACTTCTACCACCCCCTGCTCAACGACTCCAAGCAGATGAGTGCACGCTCCCGCTTGGAGGTGCGCGACTACATCAAGGAGCACGCTCTGTCGTGGGCCATTGCCGAGGTGAGTGCCGAGGAGATTGACCATATCAACATCCTGAAAGCCTCCTTTGAGGCTATGCAGAGGGCTGTCGAGAGGCTCTCCGTAAGGCCCGACCACCTGCTTATAGACGGCAATCGCTTCTATCCACGTCTGGATATTCCTTTTAGGTGCGAGATTAAGGGCGACGCTCGCTTTGCCAACATTGCCGCTGCCTCCGTATTGGCCAAGACTGCTCGTGACGAATATATGGCCCACTTGGCAGAGGAGTTTCCCCACTACGGCTGGGAACGCAATGCCGGCTACCCCACCAAACAACACCGCGAGGCCATTGCCCGCTACGGTCTTAGCCCCCACCACCGCCTCTCGTTTATCCACGACAAAGACCAGCTGACGCTGTTCTAATTGAAATTCAAAATGCAAAATTGTTTTGCCTTAGGGCGTTAGACAAAAATGAAACTCGGGTGTCAAAAGACACCCGAGTTTTATTAAGCCTTAGGGCGTTAGACTTTCGACGTTAGACGTTAGACCACAGCAAGAGGCTGGGTTTTACAGCCGTTAGATTTTAAGCTTGGCAATAAACTTTCGTATCGGCCCATCGCCAATAGCAGGAGCGTGGCCATCTTCGGGATAGAACACAGTCAGTTCGCCGGGTTTGAGCGTAACGAAGTGGTCGCAACGCTCGTCGGAGAAACGCACATCCTTCTCGGCGTCGTAGTCGCCTCTCCACTGCTGAATCTCCTCCAAAGGTTTCCAACCCTGAGTCTCGCTACCCTCCAAGAGCACCTGCACGTCGATATAGTCGCGGTGCACCTCGATGGGGGCATTCTCGCGCGTGAAGAGCGAGGGGGCGCAGTTGTTGATAAAGAGGTCGCGACCCTCAATCTCGTGGATTCCCAAGGGCATATTGAGTATGTCGTTCTGCTCGATAAACTCAAACAGGCGGGGCATCAAAGGGTGGAGCTTCTCCAACTCCACCCTATTATTTAGGTTCGACAGAATCATATTCTACTTCTCCGAAAGATAAGCGTGAATAGCCTTAGCTGCCTTACGACCAGCACCCATAGCGAGGATTACGGTTGCAGCACCGGTCACAGCGTCACCACCTGCGAAGACACCCTCACGAGTGGTTGCGCCCTCCTCGGTAGCCACCAAGCAGCCCCTACGGTTGCGCTCCAAGCCCTCGGTGGTGGAGGCGATAAGTGGGTTGGGCGAAGTACCCAAAGCCATAATCACAGTGTCGCACTCAATCTCAAACTCCGAGCCTGCAACCTCAACGGGCGAGCGGCGGCCACTCTCATCGGGCTCACCAAGTTCCATACGCACACATTTCAGAGCACGCACCCAGCCCTTCTCGTCGGCCTCAATCGACACAGGGTTGGTGAGCATTGCAAACTGAATACCCTCCTCTTTGGCGTGGTGCACCTCCTCCACACGGGCAGGAAGCTCAGCCTCCGAGCGACGATAGACGATGTAGGCCTCAGCGCCCAGACGCTTAGCCGAGCGCACAGCATCCATAGCCACGTTACCACCACCTACAACAGCCACCTTCTGGCCACGACGTACGGGGGTGTCGTTGAGTTCGGGAGCGTAAGCACCCATAAGGTTGATGCGGGTGAGGAACTCGTTGGCCGAGAATACGCCATTGAGGTTCTCGCCGGGGATGCCCATAAACTTAGGCAGACCTGCACCCGAGCCTACAAAGACTGCCGAGAAACCCTCCTCGTCCATAAGGCTGTCGATGGTCACGGTGCGACCCACAATGATGTTCTTCTCAAATTTCACGCCCAGCCTCTCGACCTTCTCAATCTCGCGTGCCACAATACGATCTTTAGGCAGACGGAACTCGGGAATACCGTAGCTCAACACGCCACCCAAGCGGTGGAGCGCCTCGAAGACAGTCACCTCGTAGCCCAACTTAGCCAAGTCGGCAGCACAAGCCAAGCCTGCGGGGCCGCTACCCACAACAGCTACCTTCTTGCCATTGGGAGTAATCTCGGCCACCTCTTTCGAGCCATTTTCGAGTTGCCAGTCGCCAACAAAGCGTTCGAGCTTACCGATAGCCACAGGCTCGTGCTTCACACCAAGCACACACGAGCCCTCGCACTGGCTCTCCTGAGGACATACACGTCCACAAATCGAGGGCAGCAACGAGTCCTCGGCGATGATGTCGGCAGCAGCCTGATAGTTGCCAGCGGCAATCTCGGCAATGAAATTAGGAATCTGGATGCTCACTGGGCAGGCAGCCACACAGCGTGGATTGCGACAGTGCAGACAGCGCGAAGCCTCACGAGCGGCCTCCTCAACATTGAAACCGTAGCACACCTCCTCAAAGTTGGCGGCACGTTTGGCGGGTTCTTGCTCCCTGACGGGAGTGCGCGATATAATGTTTGCCATAATCTTCTTTTCTCTTTAATGAAAGGTTCTACATCTACTTGATTTATTTGTCCAGACCGATGCGGCACTTGTGGTCTTTGTAGCGCTCCAAGCGCCTCTGCTCCTCGTCGCGGTACTGGCCACTACGACGCATAGCCTCGTCGAAATCAACCTCGTGGGCATCGAACTCAGGGCCATCAACACAAGTGAACTTGGTCTTGCCACCAACGCTCACCCTGCACGCACCACACATACCCGTACCATCGACCATCAGCGAGTTCAAAGATGCAATGGTGGGGATACCAAGCTCCTTGGTTGTGAGCGAGACAAACTTCATCATAATCATAGGACCAATGGTGATGACCGTATCATACTTCTTGCCATCCTCCTCAACGAGCTTTTTCAAACAGCCCGTAACCATACCGTGGAAACCCTCCGAGCCGTCGTCGGTGGCGATGTAGAGGTTGCCAGCCACAGCCCTCATCTCGTCGGTCAGAATCAAGAGGTCTTTGGTCTTAGCACCAATGATAACGTCGGCATCCACGCCGTGCTCTTTGAGCCACTTCACCTGAGGATAGACGGGGGCAGTACCCACACCACCTGCAATAAAGAGCAACTTCTTACCCCTAAGCTCCTCGATGTTCTCGTAGATGAAGTCGGAAGGACGGCCAAGAGGACCTGCGAAGTCCTCAACGCTGTCACCCTCCTCTTTCTCGGCCAATTTGAGTGTCGAAACACCCAATGTCTGCACAACAATCTGCACCGAGCCTCTCTCCACATCGTAGTCGGAGATGGTCAGAGGAATACGCTCTCCCTCAGGGGTGGAACGAAGAATGATAAACTGTCCGGGGTGGGCCGAAGCGGCTACCCTTGGGGCGTGAATATCCATCAGATAGATATTCTCAGCCAACTTTACTTTCCTAAGAATCTCGTACATATTCTTCCTTTTAAGTAGTTTTGTGTTAGATATTTTTATTAGTTGTCAGTTGTCAGTTATCAATTTGCAGTCGATTCTGCATTCAATACTACCGCTCGGGTGGTAAAGAGATTTTCCTCGGTTGCGGTGGCTCCCTCTATTAGTATTCGGAAGCTGTCGCGCAGCAGTCCACCCTCCGGCACCACCTCACCAATAGTGTAGGTCATAGTCATAAGAACTCTCTCGTCGGGTGCTATCTGCTCGGGAAGGAACAATTCAAGCGCCCCGCTCTGCTCCACCCACTCGGGAGTAACCCAAAGAGGGTCATCCGAGCTATTGTAGAGGATGAGGGCCATCGAACGAGTATTACCCTGTGCAATTTTACCAAAGGAACGGTAGGTAACGTCGGCACGCAACCCTCCGCCCAAGTCGTAGGGGAACTCTTCGGCCACACTCTGGGGGCGAGGATTGACCCTACCCTTGATGCGTAGCTCTTGGCGCCCTTTGCCCGAATCAAAGACGAGCGTTATGCTCCTCTCCACCCTACCCGAACGACCTTCGGGGTCGAAGGTGACCACCACCGTTCCCTCGCCTCCGGCTTTCAGAGGTTTGCGAGAGTAGTCGCTTGTGGTGCAACCACACGAGGTATAGACCCTCTCGATGGCTACCGAGTGGTCGGCCTCATTGCGATAGTGGAAGGTGTAGCTCACGGGCCCGTCTTCCTCGTTGATGCGTCCCATATTCCACTCTGTCGCATCAAAAACCAACGATATGGCCTGAGAGTCATCCTGCGCTGCGAGGCTTTGACCCAGCAAAATCGCCACGAACAATATGAATACTCTACGCATAACATACAAAGATACTCTTTTCCTCGGAGAAAGCAACACAAAAAAGAGTTAATAATTGGGGTGAAATAATTTTTTTCTAAAAATAATGCACTTTTTATTTGGAGGTAAAGTTTTTTGCTGTATATTTGCACTCGCAAAACGGTTCTAACGTATCACGAGAGGGTCGTGGAGCAAAAAATAAGGTATATTCCTCAGTAGCTCAGTTGGTTAGAGCACCTGACTGTTAATCAGGGGGTCCTAGGTTCAAGTCCTAGCTGAGGAGCAA
>JAGBVY010000110.1 GCA_017630115.1 Tidjanibacter sp.
ACACTCGTTTGTTGTTCTCCATCAGTGCTTTGAGTGGTTCGACCATCTTGGCCGAAATCTCGCCGTGGGCAATGGAGGCGACGTATGCCTTATTGTGGCAGTCGCTACCCACAAACGTATAGCGACCCTCTAAGAGTAGTTGTTCGGCTATATGTTTTACGCGGTCGCCATAGTGGCCCGTAAGCGAGAGCAGATTGAGTTGGAGAGTGTAGTTTTTGTCGGTCAGCTTGGCCAGTTCGTGCATATCCTTGCGTTCGGAGAGGAAGGAGTAGCGCTCTGGATGGGCTACGATGATATTTTTGCCCGAGAGAGCCACCTCAAAAAGCTCGTTTTGGTGGCTTGCGCGAGTAGTGCCGAGGCTATACTCCACCAACAACCACTCCTCCGCCAAGGTCAGCAGTGGCTCGGGGCCTTCGACGTGCGATTGGAACTTCTCATCGAGATGATACTCTGCCGCCAAGCGCACCTGAAAATCGCCCAAGTCGGGCATCTGCTCATACTGCCCTCTCATATCGGACTCCGAGCGAGAGCCGTGAACACCATAGATTATGTGGGGGGTGAGGTAGGCGCCCTTGACACCCATATTTGCTAAGAGTCTTGCCACCTCAGCGCTCTCCTCGGCGGTGCGGCAACCGTCGTCAACGCCCCAAAGTAGGTGGCTATGTATGTCGTAGAAACCATCCAAAAGTTCCTTCAAAGGAACGGTTTTCTTCTTGAATAATCCAAACATAACTATCTGTTGTCGAGTGATTTAGTCGTTAGTTACAGGGGTGTCGAAAGTGGCAAAACGGGAGTCGGTAATCTCCACTTCGCTCCACTCGTCCACCACAACGGGAACGTCGAGGTTGTGGAAGAAAGTCGAGCCAGTCAGGGTGATGCCGTAGATGCACCTCTGACCCTCCACACCTTTGGCTACAACGGCCCTCTCGGCGCCTCGGCAGATGACGTTGCTGATGTGGATGTCGGTGAACTCGGGCAGGAACGTAAGCTCCTCGCTGCTCTGCTCGTCGCTGCCACCTGCGGGTCGATTCTGGTAGGTGCACTCAAAGACGATAGCTTCGTCCTTGATGTCGGTCATTACGATGTTGCTGATGTAGATGTTTTCGCACTTGCCACCTCGACCCGGTGCGCTCTTGAAACGCAGGCCGGTGTCGGTGCCCGAGAAGAGGTTGTTGCGTACGACAATGTTACGCATACCGCCCGAAAACTCCGAACCTATCACAAAGCCGCCGTGGGCGTGAAAAACGGTGTTGTTCTCAATGAGGATATTCTCGCAAGGGCCATATTTAACACCACTCTCGCCTGCTCCCGCCTTCATACAGATGCCGTCGTCGCCGGCATCGACAATGTTGTTCACTACCAATACATTGCGACAACTGCTGAGGTCTATTGCGTCGCCATTCTGAGCATTCCAAGGACAACGTACCGTAAGGCCGTCGATGATAACTTCGCTGCAACGTGTGGGGATGAGGTGGAACTTGGGTGCGTTTTGGAGTGTTACGCCTGCCACATAGACCCTCTTGCAGTCGGTAAACCTAATCAGATGGGTACGCATTTTCTCCTGCTCCTTGGGCGAGGAGGCGATGTTGGGGTAGTGTTTCAGGTCGTAGGGATACCAGAGTTTGCCACCATCGGTTACGGTGCCACCCATAGCCTTAAAAGCGTTCCACTCAGTGTCGCTCACCTTGTCGCGCTTGACGGGTCGCCAGTAGGCTCCGTTGCCGTCGATGACACCCTCGCCGGTGATGGCGATGTTGGTGCGCTTGCTGGCGCTGATGAAGGTGGCTGTCTTGCCACCTTTGAGGTGGTCCTCACGATTGGGCGAGGCCATAAGCACAGCTCCGCGTTCGAGGTGGAGATCGATGTTGTCTTTGAGCGAGATAAGACCACTGAGGTAGATGCCGGCAGGCACAACGAGGTGGCCTCCGCCCATCTTTTCGAGTGCGGCAATAGCCTTCTGGAAAGCCTCGGTATTGAGCGTCAGTCCGTCGCCCACGCCGCCGAAATCGTTGATGTTTACGACATTGTCGGGAAACTGCGCCAACTCTGGCACAGGCATATCAATGGGGAGGTTGGTGTAGTAGCGCTCGTAGCCTTGTGCGCTGAGCGAGAGCACCGTTAGTGCGAGTGCCGTAAGAAGCGTAGTGAGTCTTTTCATTGGTCAATGATTGTTTGGTTTGTTTCTATCTGCAAAGATAAGAAAAGAGTTGAAAAATGAGCCTTGTTTCTATTCTGTCGGCCAAAATAATTAGCTATCGCTAATAATTTTCAATTTTCAACTTTCAACTTTCAATTTTATGGGTATCTTTGTAGGTTAAAAGTGAAATAACTATGGAAAAACAAGATATTCAACCAAACCAAAATATAGAACTCATCCCCGAAAGTCGCCGTTGTGACCTCTCGCTTGGTCACGGATGTGAGTTTTGCGACAAGGGTGGTGAGCTCTCGGCCGAGCCTCGCCCCGGATGCTACAAGCTCCACGAGACCGATTGGCTGGCCGACTACCCCGACAATGGCCCAACCGACATTGTGGAGGTGCGATTCAAGAATACCCACCGTGGCTACTATGCCAACGTCAATAATCTTCCGCTGAAAATTGGCGACATCGTGGCCGTTGAGGCTTCGCCCGGTCACGACATAGGCATCGTATCGCTCACTGGCGATATGGTGGCGCGTCAGATGCGTCGTGTGGGATTCAATCCTGCCAACGGCGAGTTCCGCAAGGTCTATCGTCTGGCTCGTAGCTACGACATCGAGAAGTGGCACGAGGCGGTGGCCCGTGAGCACGAGGTGATGATTCGTTCGAGGCAGATTGCTGCCGATATGAAACTCGATATGAAGATTGGCGATGTGGAGTTTCAGGGCGATGGCATCAAGGCCATCTTCTACTACATTGCCGACGAGAGGGTCGATTTCCGCGAACTTATTAAGGTCTTTGCCGAGCAGTTCCGCATCCGCATCGAGATGAAACAGATTGGCGCACGTCAGGAGGCCGGCCGCATAGGTGGCTTGGGCGCTTGTGGTCGTCAGCTCTGCTGCTCGTCGTGGATTAGCTCCTTCAACTCCGTAACTACTGGTGCGGCCCGCACTCAGGAGCTCTCGCTCAACCCCCAGAAGTTGGCAGGTCAGTGTAGTAAACTCAAATGTTGCCTCTCCTACGAGCTCGACTGCTATATGGACGCACGTCGTGAGTTCCCCCGCATCAATGGTCCTTTGCAGGCTCTTGATGCCGACTACTTCCACGTCAAGAACGACATTTTGGCTCGCACAATGAGTTTTAGTACTCAGCCCGGCTCTATGGCTGGTCTGGTGACTCTCTCAGTGGGTCGTGTGAAGGAGATTCAGAGGCTCAATGCCGAGGGCAAGAAACCCGAGAAGATTACTTCGGATACAGTGGTGGATTTGACCGCCGAAGAGCCAACCTATGTCAATGTCATTGGCGAGGATAGCATCACCCGTTTCGACAAGTCGAAGAAGAAAAAACGCAAAGGCGGCAAGTCGGGCAAAGGCGGCAAAGGTGGCGGTGGCGAAAGCGCCCAGCCCAAAGGTGATAAAGAGGGTAGAGAGGGCAGAGAGGAGTCCAAAGGCAATGCTCCTGCCCAGCCTAAGGGTGGCAAGTCAGAAGGTGCTAAGAGTGAGGTTGTAGCCCCGGCTGAGCATCGTGAGCCCAAGGCCGAAGGCCATTCCAAAGCCGAAGGTGAGCGCAAAGGAGGTGGCGAGTACGGCCAACACCCCTCGCGCCGTAGGGATGGTAGAGGTCGCCGCGACGGTAGAGGTCGTGGTCACGATGGTCGCGGTCGCAAGGAGCAACACTCCGCGGGCGGCAATGAGCCCCGCGCTGAGCACTCCGACAATAAAGGTCCTAAGCAGGAGTAGAACGGTGTGTAGAGTGGGCAGAGTAGGGGTAGTCGCTGTGGTGGCTCTGTGGCTGAGCCTTATGGTGGGTTGTAGCGAGAAGCCTGTGGGTGCGGTTGTGGCCGATACTCCGCGCAGCGATTGGAACACTCCTGTGACAATAGCCTACACCGCCTCCGATAGCCTTTCGGAGTACAATCTCGGTGTTGTGGCCCGAGTGGAGAACGGCCTCTTCGAGGAGGCTCTTGCGTTGCAAGTGCGTCTGACGGCTCCGTCGGGTAGGTACTTCCAGAGCGAGTTGCAACTCTGGGCCGAGAATCGCCACAGCGGAGGGTCGTTTACGGAGCTGAGGGCCGAGTGGATTCAGAAGGCTCAGCTGATCGAGAAGGGTGACTACATTTTTACTCTCACTCCGATGGAGAGCATTTCGGGAGTCTGGACCGTGGGCGTTGAGATTGAGGAGGCTCGGGCAGAATAGCAGAACGATAACCAAAATGAGAGAATAAACCAAATTATGGGAAAAGATAAGATAAGACGTTTTAAAGAAAACCTTACGTTCAAATGTATGGTGCAGCCCGCCTTTGAGGAGGTTTTCGACAAAGATCACCCTATTAAGGGTAGGTGGCACGAGTTTTTTGGCAACCACAATCCAATTGTCTTGGAACTTGGTTGTGGCAGGGGCGAATATACGGTGGCTTTGGCCGAGCGTAACCCCGACAAAAATTTCATCGGCGTGGATATTAAGGGTGCTCGTATGTGGCGTGGCGCTAAGACTGTCACCGAGCGTGGTATTGCCAATGCTGGATTCTTGCGTACACGCATTGAGTTTATAGCCTCACTATTTGCCGAGGGCGAAGTGAGCGAGATATGGATTACATTCCCCGACCCACAGATGCCCAAACAGAGGGCCAAACACCGACTCACCGGCCCGCTCTTCTTGGCCCGCTATGCCAAGATTTTGGCCGAGGGAGGAGTAATTAACCTGAAAACCGACTCGCAGTTTCTGCACGAGTTTACCAAGCAGGTCATCGAGCAGAACGAACTGCCTGTGGAGGTTGCCAATAACGACATCTATGGCACAGGATATGCCGACGAAACATTGTCGGTAAAGACCGCCTATGAGGCTAAGTTTTTGGCTCAGGGAATGCCTATTACCTACTTGCGCTTTTCGCTTGGTGGCAAGAGAGAGTTCTCCTACGACGGCAGGATAGACGAAGAGGCAAAGTAGTAGAGAAAGATTGTTCGGAGATTTGATTTTAGAGAGAGTTACGATGGATAACATAAGGATAGGAATTACGCTTGGCGACCCTGCGGGAGTAGGAGCCGAGACGGTTATTAAAATTTTCCGCGACGCGAGGATGTTCGATATGGGCACTTTTGTGCTCTATGGTGCGTCGAAGGCTATGTCGTTCTACAAGTCGAAGGTGGAGGATGCCGCCGAGGTGGCTTGCAACATTGTCCGCTCGGCTGCCGAGGCCGCTCCACGCAAACTCAACTTGGTTGAGTGTGCCAAAGGCGATATGCGTATCAATGCAGGCGAGCCTTCGGCGGAGTATGGCGCGGTGGCTGTGGAGTCGCTTCGCAGGGCAGCTGCCGACTTGAAGGCGGGCCATTTGGATGTGCTGGTTACAGCCCCTATAAACAAAAACTCTATGGACGAGGCCGGCTTTGGCTCGGTGGGACATACGGAGTTTTTGGCCGAGCAGTTTGGCGGTAGGCCTCTTATGTTGATGTGTAGCGAGATTATGAGGGTGGGCTTGGCAACAATCCACCTGCCTGTGGCTGAGGTGGCTGCGGCACTCTCTGAGGAGCTTATTGTTGAGCGTATTGCTCAGCTCGAAAAGTCGCTCAGGGAGGATTTTGGTGTGCGTAAGCCACGCATTGCTGTCTTGGCACTCAATCCCCACGCTGGTGACGGTGGCCTATTGGGCCGCGAGGAGCAGGAGATAATCTCACCCGCCATTGTCAAGGCCTATGAGGGAGGCACGTTGGCCTTTGGTCCTTTTGCTGCCGATGGTTTCTTTGCGGCGGGCACATTCAAGAAGTACGATGCTGTGTTGGCTATGTACCACGACCAAGGTCTTGCTCCATTTAAGACCCTCACGCCCAATGGTGTGAATGTTACGACCAACCTCTCGGTTGTACGCACCTCGCCCGACCACGGCGTGGCCTACGACATTGCAGGCAAGGGTGTGGCCGATGAGAGCTCGATGCGCAACGCAATCTATATGGCGCTGGATATCTACCGCTCACGTCAGCGTGAAGCGGAGTATGCAGCCAACCCCCTGAAACACTACGAGCGTGAGAGGGGTGGCCGTGATATGAGCGTTAAGGATATTAAGGAGCTGAAAGCCGAGAGTTAAGCGATTCTCTAATGGCAGATTGCTAACCACCGCAACTATGAAAAGCAAAGGTACGATAGGCAGACTCATTGTGACGCTGGTGGCCTACTTTGGTCTAATGGCGTTGATGGGGCGGATTCGTGGCCTCGGTGGAACATTTGTTCAATGGAGCAGTGAACTTGGGCTGAGCGCAAGTGTGGCTAAGGGCGTAGGCTCGTTGTGTGTGTCGCTGCTGATGGTTGCTTTGGTAGTGCTCTATGCCTATGCCACAGGACTTAGGAGTAGAGAGTTGGGCCTCGGACTGAGAGGAGCCATTGGACGCTACTTCGAGGGCGTGGTCATAAGTGTGGCGATGATTGGCTCAATTGTACTCTTGGGAGTGGCCACAGGAGGCGTGCGCTTTGAGGGCTTCGGTAGGGGCGAACTGGGGGCAGTGGAGTTTGTGGCTCTGATGCTGCTTGCGGTGCTCAATGTGCGTGAGGAGTTGCTGTTTAGGGGTTGGATGTTGGCCGATATGAAGAGCTACCTCCCCGTTGGAGTGGCTATTGCGGCAAGCTCAGTGCTGTTTGGAGTGGGACATCTGTCCAATCCTCACGTTACGCTGCTGGCTATTGTAAACCTCTCGCTGCTTGGCATATTTTGGGCCTTGTGCTTTCAGCGCACGGGGAGTTTGTGGTTTGTTATGGCTATGCACTCTTTTTGGAACTTCACCCAGAGTTACGTCGTGGGACTGCCAATGAGCGGTATGGCCAGTCGTAGGTCGCTTTTGGAGTTTAGAGCGGTGGATGAGGGATTGTTTGCCACCGACCGCTTTGGCTTGGAGGGTAGCTTTTCGATGACCGTTGTGGTTGGAGTGGCCATAGTTGTGGTGCTACTTTTGGGGGCGCGCAGAGATAGACAAAGAAGATAATAATACGATATATATAAATAGGTAAACGGGGCGGTAGGCCGCAGGTCGTATTGCGGTGCCCCCAAACATTAACTAAAAATTATGGAACAAATTAAAATTACTTTTCCTGATGGCAGCATTCGTGAGTATGCCAAAGGAACAACTGCAATGCAGATTGCAGAGAGCATCAGCCCCCGATTGGCAGCTGATGTGCTGTCGGCAACCGTAAACGACAAAGTGCAAGACTTGCTCGCACCCATCGAGGCCGACGCAACCGTGAAACTCAACAAATGGGACGACGAAGATGGCCGCCGCACCTTCTGGCACACCTCGTCGCACTTGCTGGCCGAGGCGCTTGAAAACCTCTACCCCGGAATTAAGTTCGGCATCGGCCCCAGCATTGAAAATGGTTTCTACTACGATGTAGATTCGCCCACCCCTATCACCGAAGGCGACCTCCAAAAGATTGAGAAGAAGATGGAGGAGCTGGCTCGCACCAAAGAGCCCGTTGTACGCCGCGAGGTGGCCAAAGAGGAGGCTCTGGCTACATTCAAAGCCAAGGGCGACCAATATAAAGTGGAACTCATTGAGGCTCTCGAAGATGGCACCATCAGCTTCTACTCCAATGGCGCTTTCACCGACCTCTGCCGTGGTCCTCACTTGCCCAATACGGGCTACATCAAAGCCATCAAACTGACCAGTATTGCAGGTGCTTACTGGCGTGGCGACGAGAAGAACAAAATGCTCACCCGTATCTATGGTGTTTCGTTCCCCAAGAAGTCGATGCTCGATGAGCACTTGGCTCTGCTCGAAGAGGCCAAGAAACGCGACCACCGCAAGTTGGGCAAAGAGTTGGAGCTCTTCACCTTCTCGCAGAGGGTAGGCCAGGGTCTGCCTTTGTGGTTGCCTAAGGGTGCTGAGTTGAGGGGTCGCTTGGAGAACTTCCTGAGGGCTGTGCAGAAAAAGTATGGCTACGAGCAGGTTATCACTCCCCACATCGGTCAGAAGGAGCTCTATGTAACCTCGGGTCACTATGCCAAATATGGCAAAGACTCCTTCCAGCCCATCCACACCCCCTACGAGGGCGAGGAGTTCCTCTTGAAGCCTATGAACTGCCCCCACCACTGCGAGATTTTCAAGTTCAAACCCCGCTCGTACAAAGATCTTCCTTTGCGCTTTGCGGAGTTTGGTACCGTCTATCGTTATGAGCAGAGTGGCGAGTTGCACGGACTCACTCGCGTTAGGGGCTTCACCCAAGACGATGCCCACCTGTTTGTGCGCCCCGACCAGCTTTTGGAGGAGTTTGAGAATGTAATCGACATTGTGCTCTACATCTTCAAGACTCTCAAATGCGACGAGTTTACCGCACAGATTTCGCTCCGCGACCCCAACAATAAGGAGAAGTATATCGGCTCCGACGAGAATTGGGAGCGTGCCGAGCAGGCTATCATCAAAGCCGCCTCGGAGAAGGGGTTGAAGACCGTTGTGGAGTATGGCGAGGCAGCCTTCTATGGTCCCAAGTTGGACTTTATGGTAAAAGATGCCATTGGTCGTAAGTGGCAGCTCGGTACCATTCAGGTGGACTACAACCTGCCCGAACGTTTCGACTTGACTTACAAGGGAGCCGATGATAAACTCCACCGCCCGATTATGATTCACCGTGCGCCGTTTGGCTCGATGGAGCGTTTTGTGGCAGTATTGTTGGAGCATACAGCCGGT
>JAGBVY010000111.1 GCA_017630115.1 Tidjanibacter sp.
AGGCATACAAGAAAGCGGACTCCGCAGTTTACTAATCGTAAATGAGGAGTCCGCTTATCGATGTATAACGCAGCAGTCGCTCGTTATATGCGTTTTTAGCCGAGTTCGCTCTCTTTAAGACGCTCAGCATTCTCAGCCACAACCAATTGATCAATGCAATCCTGAATGTCGCCATTCATAAATGCAGGAAGGTTGTAGATTGTGTAGTTGATGCGGTGGTCGGTAATACGGCCCTGAGGATAGTTGTAGGTGCGAATCTTGGCACTCCTATCGCCCGTAGAAACCATTGTCTTACGCTTCGAGGCAATCTCGTCCATATACTTGGCATACTCCAAGTTGAAGATACGGGTACGCAACTCCTCCAAAGCCTTGTCGAAGTTTTTAAGCTGCGACTTCTGGTCCTGACACTGCACAACAATGCCTGTGGGGATGTGGGTAAGACGCACAGCCGAGTAGGTGGTATTGACGCACTGACCACCGGGGCCACTGGCGCAATAGGTATCCTTACGGATGTCGTTCATATTGATTTCCACGTCAAACTCATCGGCCTCGGGCAGCACCGCAACAGTGGCAGCCGAGGTGTGGATACGACCCTGAGTCTCGGTCTGGGGCACACGCTGAACACGGTGTACGCCGCTCTCATATTTGAGCGTACCATAGACACCCTCGCCCGTAACCTTCATTACGACCTCCTTATAGCCACCTGCCGAGCCCTCCGAGAAGGAGTTTATCTCATAGCGCCAACCTTTGCTCTCTACATATTTCATATACATACGCAACAGGTCGCCTGCGAAGAGAGCAGCCTCGTCGCCACCCGTACCGCCACGAATCTCCACGATAGCATTTTTACTATCCTGAGGATCTTTGGGGATGAGCAGGATTTTAATCTCCTCTTCCAAGTTCTCAGCCAAAGGCTCCAACTCAGCAAGCTCCTCACGAGCCATTTCGCGCATATCCTCATCCTTTTCGTTGGCAAGAATATCCTTGGCCTCGGCGATGTTGGCGAGGGTCTTTTTGAACTTATCTGCCGCAGCTACAAGTGGTTCCAGCTCGCGGTACTCCTTATTGAGCTGGACAAAACGTTTCATATCGGCAATTACTTCGGGGTCGGTCATCTGCTGACCCATCTCTTCGAACTTAATTTTCAGTCCGTCGAGGCGATTGAGTATAGCGTTATCTACCATAAAAATCTACATTTGGGCGCAAAGATAGGAAAATTTTTCCGTACCTTTGTATGACATACAACCAAAAAGCATCAAATGACTGGCGAAAAACACATATCGCTCTCCGAGCTACTCTCCCAAGTGAAGCATTCGCTTGCGGAGCAATTTCCGCTTGGCGTGTGGATATGCGCCGAAATTGGCGAGATTAAGACCAACCGCTACTCGGGCCACTGCTATCTCGAACTCATCGAAAAGGGCGAGAAGGAGGGCGCACCCAAAGCCAAGGCCTCGGCTGCCATTTGGCGCAATCAGTGGAGCGCAATAGAGAGCTACTTCCGCTCCGCCACAGGCACTTCGTTGGAGGCGGGTATGAGAGTGTTGATTAAGGTGAGCCTTTCGTTCCACGAAGCCTATGGGCTGACACTTGTAGTGAGCGACATCGACCCCACCTACACACTCGGCGAGAGCGAGCAGCGCAAGCGCGAAACCATAGCTGCTCTGGAAGCCGACGGAGTGATTGGACTCAACAAGCAGCTTCCCTTCCCCGCTGTGGCACAAAGGATTGCAGTGGTATCGTCGGCCACAGCTGCTGGTCTGCAAGATTTTCGTCGTCACCTCTTAGAGAGCCCCTTCGACATACGCACCGAACTTTTTGAGGCCATAGTCCAAGGCAGTGGCGCCGAGGATTCAATTATCGCAGCATTGGAGCAGATTGCCCAGCGAGAGGAGGAGTTCGACCTTGTGGCCCTACTCCGAGGCGGCGGCTCGCAGAGCGATTTGGAGTGTTTCAACTCCTATGCTCTCTCATCGCACATCGCCCAATTTCCCCTACCCGTAGTTACGGGCATCGGCCACGATAAAGACACCTCTGTGGCCGACTTGGTGGCGGCACGTTCGCTGAAAACCCCCACAGCCGTGGCCGATATGTTGGTGGCTATGGCCGAGGAGTTTATGGGCGAGGCTGAGTCCTGCTACCAGCGCATCGCTACACTCGCCGAGCAGACCCTTTTGGGCCAATCGTCCACCCTCACGCTCCACGCAGCCAAGCTCATTGGAGCAACTTCCGGCCACTTCTCCGCAGCCTCGCTCGCACTCCAAAGGGCCGAGTTGCAGTTGCGCCACTCGTCGATGGCGGCCATCGAAAGATGTCGTCACAGCATTGGGTTGGCCGAATCGGCTGTGGCAGCCTCGTCACCCGAACGCATACTTGCAATGGGATTTGCCGTGGTGCGTAGTGGCGGTAAAGCGGTGGTTGATGCTGCCACTTTGGCTGAGGGCGACCCCATTGAAATCACCTTCGCCAAGGGAACAGCCGAGGCGGTAGTAAAGCAGAACAAAGAACGATAAAAATGAGATAAAACAATGAAAAACAAGGAGATTAGTTACAACGAGGCTCTCGGCGAATTGGAGTCCATACTCAGTTCCATAGAGAGTGGCGAGGCCGACATCGACACCCTCTCGGCTCGTGTTTCACGCGCCACAGAGCTAATAAAAATTTGCCGCGAGCGACTACTAAAAGTAGAGTCGGAGGTGAAGAAGATTTTGGAAAATTGAGAATTAACAAGGAACATAGGGAGTTTAAGAGAATAAGGGCCTATATGCCTTGTCCCCCCTATCATTCCACCCCCACAAAAAAACTCGGGTATCTTTTAATACCCGAGTTTTTTTGTGGGAAAAAGTAATCAGTTGGGGTGCTAACTCCATTTAAGCCCCTAAGGACTTTTGACGGTAGTCGGTAGTCTATTTTGCAAAGTAAGAAGGTGGCCGCAGCCCCACACCTAACGTAGAGGTTAAAAAAGGAGTAATATCGCGGAGGAAATTTTTTGCAAAACGGAGCAAGCTCCGACTTGTGAGGGTGGTTCTATCAACCCACACCCTAACTTAAAGGCATAGAAGTGAACAAAAAAGTAAAATAGCGAGGCGAGTACTAGGCTTGCGAAGAAGGGCGGTCCCGCAGTTTGCTGACGCAAATGAGGAGCCGCCCTTCAAGCGTAACGACGTAATCGCCCGATATTTTACTTTTTCTTCACTTCTACTTGGTCGTAGGACTCAATAATATCCCCCACCTTAATATCATTGTAGGACTCGATGTTCAGACCGCACTCCATATTGAGAGTCACCTCCTTAGCATCGTCTTTGAATCGTTTGAGCGAGCCCAAGCGACCAGTGTAGATAACAATACCGTCGCGGATGACGCGGATGGGCGAGGTGCGGGTAATCTTACCCTCACGCACGATACCACCGGCGATAGTACCCACCTTGCTGATTTTGAAGGTTTCGAGCACCTCAACAGTACCCATAATCTCCTCCTTCATCTCGGGCTCCAACATACCCTCGATAGCATCCTTAATGTCGTTGATGGCGTCGTAGATGATGGAGTAGAGTCGAATCTCGATGGCCTCATTCTCAGCCAGCTTGCGTGCGCCGGCGCTGGGACGTACTTGGAAGCCCACAATAACAGCATTGGAGGCAGCAGCGAGCAGCACATCGCCCTCGGTAATCTGACCCACCGCCTTGTGGATGACGTTAACCTGTACGGTCTCGGTGGAGAGTTTCAAGAGCGAGTCGGTCATAGCCTCAATAGAGCCGTCCACGTCGCCTTTGACGATGATATTGAGCTCCTTGAAGTTGCCAATAGCAATACGACGACCAATCTCGTCGAGGGTAACGTGCTTCTGGGTCTTGATACCCTGAATACGCTGCAACTGCTCACGCTTGGTTGCAATCTCGCGAGCGCTCCTATCGTCGTCCATAACGTTGAACTTGTCGCCTGCCTGAGGCGCACCATTCAGACCAAGCACCAACACTGGGGTTGCAGGGCCTGCCTCACTCACCTTCTTGCCGTGCTCGTTGAACATAGCCTTCACACGACCGGTGTGAGTACCCGAAAGGATAACGTCGCCAGTGCGGAGAGTACCATTCTCAACCAACACGGTAGCCACATAGCCACGACCCCTATCGAGCGACGACTCGATGACCGTACCTACGGCCTTCTTGTTGGGGTTGGCCTTCAAATCAAGTAGCTCGGCCTCCAAGAGCACCTTTTCGAGCAGTTTGTCGAGGTTGATACCCTGCTTAGCCGAAATCTCCTGCGACTGATACTTACCGCCCCAATCCTCAACCAAGTAGTTCATATTAGCAAGCTGCTCCTTGATTGCCTCAGGGTTGGCCGCAGGTTTATCTATCTTATTGATTGCAAACACCATAGGCACACCTGCTGCCACAGCGTGGTTGATAGCCTCAATGGTCTGGGGCATCACTTTGTCGTCGGCAGCAACGATGATGATAGCCACGTCGGTAACCTGAGCACCACGCGCACGCATCGCCGTGAAGGCCTCGTGAC